>JBBRES010000118.1:0-8267 GCA_038202665.1 Kapaibacterium sp. (SeqCode)
CATGCCTGGCAGTACGATTTGCATCAAGCCATGGGCGATAAGCAAATGATTGTGAAAGGTTTGCATCAGTTGATCAGAGATGGCCTCTGTGAGTTGTCCACCTAGTGGTCCAGCGGTGTTATTCACAACAATGTGGAAAGCGCCATTGTTCTTCACATGCTTATGCACACTGTGGAAAAGATCGTCTGCCTCGCCAACATCGGCAACGATCACAGAATGTTGCTGCCCTTGCGCGACGGCCAGACCGGTACGCACTCGCTCGAGCTCTTCAGCAGATCGCGCGAGGAGAGTAACGTTGGCGCCCATTGTGGCGAGTTGTTCTGCGGAAGCACGGCCGATGCCTTTGCTTGCTCCGCAAACGAGAGCGCGGTAACCTAGGAGTGAATTCATGAGAGCTATGGAATAGTGAAAAGGGGGAAGTGCCAAGTGACGGCGTCACAATATCTTTGTGAGAACAACAGTTGTTGCACCTCACGATTCAAAGATACGATGGCAGTTCTTGCTCCGATCAATTTCAAGAAATGGATCGACGAACATCGTCACCTCTTGAAGCCTCCCGTAGGCAATGCCCAGGTGTATGAAGACACCGATTTTATCATCATGGTCGTAGGTGGACCCAATGCCCGGAAGGACTATCACTTTAATGAGGGTGAAGAGTTCTTCTATCAGGTCGAAGGAGATATCACCGTCAAGATTATCGACGAGGGGGTACCCAAGGACATTCACATCCTGGAAGGCGAGATATTTCTCTTGCCGCCTCGCACCCCTCACTCCCCTCAGCGCCCAGCTAATACGGTGGGCTTGGTGATTGAGCGCAAGCGGACGGAAGTAGAGCTTGACGCCTTCATGTGGTTCTGCGAGAATTGCGGTCATAAGCTGTATGAGGAGTTCTTACCACTCACCGACATCGTAACACAGCTCCCGCCGATCTTTGAGCGGTACTATAAAGACGAAGAACACCGTACATGTCCGAAGTGCGGCTCGATTATGCAACCACCCGTGAAGAAGTAATGCTCAAGATCGACTGTCACGCACACATCCTCCCAGAACGCTGGCCATCGCTTCAACAACGCTATGGTTATGGTGGTTTTATTGAGCTCGACCACCATGTATCCGGGAAGGCTCGCATGATGCGAGATGACGGGACATTCTTTCGAGAGATCGAACAGAACACGTGGGACCCGATCTCCATCCTGGCCGACATGGATGCGCACGAGGTGGACACGATGGTGTTGTGCACAGTGCCCGTCTTGTTCTCGTACTGGGCAAAACCGGCTGACGCGCTCGACTGGTCGCGCTTCTTGAACGATCATCTAGCGCAAGTGGTACGAAATCACCCTCAGCGGTTCATTGGATTGGGCACCGTGCCCATGCAAGACATTGAGCTTGCCATCCAAGAAATGAAACGTTGTAAGGAAGAACTCGGAATGCCGGGCATCGAGATCGGTACGAACGTGAATGGACGAAATCTGGATGATCCCTCGTTCTTTCCGCTGTGGCAGGCAGCACAGGACATGGGAGTAGCCATTTTCGTGCATCCATGGGAAATGATGGGAGCAGATCGCACCCAGAGCTACTTTTTGCAATGGCTTGTGGGAATGCCGGCGGAGACGACGTTGGCCATCGCCTCGATGCTCTTTGGTGGCGTGTTCGATGCTTTTCCAAAGCTTCGTGTGATGTTCGCCCATGCGGGTGGGACGTTCCCCTTTACGGTGGGAAGAATCTCGCATGGATACTATGCCAGACCCGACCTCTGCAACGTGAATAATGTGGCGGATCCAAAAACATATGTTGGTCAGTTCTGGGTAGACTCGATTACGCACAACGCAGATGCACTTCGTTTTCTGTTGGCCTTGCTGGGTCCGGATCGCATTGCCTACGGAACCGACTATCCGTTCCCGCTGGGCGATCTTGAACACGGCAAATTCATCGAAGACATGCCTGATCTCTCACCAGCGGTGAAGGAACAACTCTTTTCCACGACTGTTCTAGACTTTCTGGCGTTGAATGCAGAGGCCTTTTTGCGGCCTTCTCCGAAAGAACTTCCAGATCAAGACACGGTTTTTGAATAGTACTCTTTCACGATTCAACAGAAACTCCCTATTTTTGTACCGGAGGGCTCGCATAATGGTATTGCAGCGGTCTTGAAAACCGCCGGGCGTAAGCCTGTGGGGGTTCGACTCCCTCGCCCTCCGCACTTCACTCCTTATTTTTAGGCATCGCAATGTTAAAGCAACTCGCTTCAATGACCGCTATCGTGGCCATTGCTCTCGGCCTCGGAGCCTGCTCGAAAGACAGTGCAACGAACCCAACGACGAATTCAGTATACCTGGTCACTACTCCCGGTTCGTATTGGTTGTATGATGACTTCGCCCTCACTGGCTCATCGACAGCACCTACGTCGTCAAAGACCGGAACGGATTCGCTGGTTGTGATGGGTCCGTCTACGCAAGGTGGCCTCGCCTGCACAGCGTATGCAGACTACGTGACCGACTCTGCGGGCACGACGATCGACACAACATATCAACGCGAAGACGGTGGCAAGCTGTACACGTACTTCCCTCTTCAGATTAACGGACTCGGCGGCTTGGGTGCCGTAGACGTCGGAAATAAGTGGGTTGTGATTGCCGATCAGAATGGTTCAACATGGACATCATTCGACACCACACTGACCAACGTACCGTTGGACTATAGCGGTACAGTATTGACAGCCAATATTGCCTTGAAAATGACCGGGAAAAAGATTGGTATTGAGAACGTGACCGTGAACGGCACTTCGTATTCTGCTCTGCACTGTCTCTCAACTTTTGACATCACGATGACTGTAACTGGTTTTGGCACCATTCCATTTTCTATCCCAATCAATTATTGGCTTGTAGCCAATAAGGGAGTTGTGAAAATGGAACAACCACCGCAATCAGTAACGATTCCAATTATCGGCGCATTCCCAATTGCAGGCAACATGCGGTTGCTGACAAAAGCCGTGATAAAGTGAGAAGTGACAAGTGACGAGTGAGAAGTAAAGTGAGAAGTGAGAAGTGAGAAGTGACAAGTGACGAGTGAGAAGTAAAGTGAGAAGTGACAAGTGACAAGTGACAAGTGGGGCACCCGAAAGGGTGCCCTTTCTTTTTTTGCGGGACAATGTAACCGGTTGAAGACGTCGTGTCTCTGATTGGGAAAGCGCACACACAAGGCCGTTATGTTGCCGTCCAACACTACATCGATCAAACAAGCAGCATTCATGGAATTGTTGTTGCCTCTGCAGAGGCGACTCGAGAAGTTCGCGTACTCAATGACGCACGATGAAGATGAGGCAAAGGATCTGGTGCAAGACACAATCCTCTCTGCCTGGCAGCACTTCGACAATGTGCGCGACCATGCCGCCTTCCGGAGTTACCTGTTTAGTATCTGCTCGAACTCCTATAAACGCAAGTACACGCGAGCGAAACTCTTTGGACTGTTTACTGAAGACCTTCACGAAACACTCGCTTCGTCAACGCTCGCTCCCGACGATGCAACCGACACGGTTTTCGTCTACCAGGCCCTTGCTAAGCTCCCCTACAAGTATCGCGAAGCTTTAATCATGCACGAGATCACGGGCCTTACCGTGGAAGAGATTCGCGCTGTGCAAGGTGGTACGGCTTCTGCGATCAAGGTGCGGCTCATGCGCGGACGTAAGATGCTGGCAAAGCTCCTTGGCGTACACTCTGAACATTCTCTTTCGGTGCAACCAGCACCGAGCAAAGGATTTTGATCATGACAACCAAACAATCGATCGACGAAGCAATGCGCGTGGTTCGCAACGAAGAACGACCAGCGCTCCTTGCCAAAGAAGAGATTGAACAACTTGTCAGCTCCCCTCTTCCTCAAGCAACATCATCCGTGATGCAACCTCCTACGTCACATCTGCTACACTGGACCATCGGAGGCCTTGCTCTTGTCGCAACAACGGCTGGTATCGTCTGGCTCGCAGGCCGCTCTGACACGCAACAGCCACCCATTGAACAGACGCAAGAACAGGCTGTTCAATCACCTTCAGATCGTTCAGATCCAGACCCTGCCGCCCTGCCTCCTTCCCAAGAGCGCGTTGCTCCGGCGGCAGAACCTGTGAGTATTGCAACTGTTTCGCCAACGCCAAGCGATCTTACTAGGCTTGGACTTTCCGTGTCTGGTTCGCAGTTGCAATACCGAGACGGATCCTCGTTGGTAACCGTAACCACGTCGGGGATCTCGGTGGTAGACGAAGGCGGAGACGTGAGCACAGCCATGGTGCCACGCATGGTGACACTGTTCCGCCAGGGTACACACTTTGCCGCGTGGTGGGATAGGGAAGATGATGCAGCTGCACAGAACTTACGTCTGCACGCCACCATGCCGAATGATCTTGTGCCAATGAAGATCACACTAAAGGATCCATCGTCTCCGATGTTTCGAGAAGCCGACGTGATCCTGTGGTACCCAGCGTTTCGACGCGGACTCGACCAGTTCAAACAGCAGAGCGATGCCGTTGGTGCAATCGGCCTCAGCAGCATCTATCCTAATCCATTGCAACATGGCGAAGCAACACTTCGCGTGACGTTTACGCAAGAACGTTCAGCCCGCGTTGACGTGTTCGATCTGCAAGGCGCGACGGTCCTCCACCTGGATCAGGCCTTTGTCAGCGCACAAGGCGAAAGCAGCATTCGCCTTCCACTCGAGACCACCGTTCCAACTGGGATGTATCTCGTTGTTATAACCACCACGGCAGGCGAGCGAATCACACAGCGCCTGATGATCGAACGATAACAGGAGTCCATCATGAAAACAACCGCACTCTGCCTTGTCCTGCTCGCATCGTTCGCGGCTGCCATTGCACAACCAAACACCGGAGTCTACTACGAGGATGGGAAGGGCGGCAAGGTGGCGCTTGGCATTCAACGCATGAACATGTCGGTAGACGTGGTAGGTCGCATCGCAACCACCACCGTAGACATGGTCGTAAAGAATACGACGAACCGAGTGTTGGATGGCGAATATGTGTTCTCCATGCAGGACGGACACATGGTGTCGCGCTTTGCACTTGATATCAATGGCCGACTTCGCGAAGGAGTGGTTGTAGACAAGGCAAAAGGACGCGAGGCCTACGAGACAACTATCCGTCAAAAGATAGATCCTGCCTTGCTCGAATGGACACGCGGCAATGCGTTTCGCACACGAGTGTATCCGATTCCGGCATTAGGAACACGACATCTTGTGATTGCTTATGAGCAAGAACTCGTGCAGGGTAGTAATGGGCTCTCGTATCAATCTCCGTTCGCATTTGCAGAGAAGATCGATACGTTTTCATTTCACGTGGATGTGCATGCCACCGACAGCAAACCGGCACTTACCGGTGGCACCGGAACGCTTGTGAGCTTTACACTTCACGAGCGCGCCTATATGGCAGAATTCAATGGAAACAATATTGCGCTCACAACTCCATTCCTCCTTCAGATCCCTGTTACACGTGGCAAGCCATACGTTGCTGTGAATAGATTCAACGACGCGACGTACTTCGCGGCGTTTCTGAATCCACGCGCAACAACTCTACAGCGCAGCAAGCCATTCACCATTGGATTGGTGTGGGACGTGTCGCATTCGAGCGCCGGGCGAGACATCAACAAGGAAATCGATTACTTACATGCGTTGTGGGCCAAGATCGGAACGGCAAGTGTCGACCTATTCACATTCGACATCACACGAAGGTCTGTACGCCGATTCAGTATCGCAGACGGCAAATGTCCGGAACTCGATAAGGTGCTGCAGCAACAACTCTACGATGGCGCAACGCAGCTCTCTGCCATTGATCTCGCCTCGCTTCGCGACGATGTAGTAATTCTGTGTTCGGATGGTATCTCGACGTTTGGTTCGCATGCCATCACAAAAGCAAACGCACCAGTGATTGCTGTTACGAGCGCACCACAGGCCGACTTCGACGTTCTTCGTGCTTTGAGCCTCACAACAAATGGCGCGATGATCGATCTAACCAAGCTCTCAGTTAATGATGCAGTAATGGCATTCTGGGCCGATCCTCAGGCACCACAATTTGTTCGTGTACTTGAGGGTTCTGTTGAAATGCGCGCGACTCCATCCGGACTTGTTGGCGTGCTTCAATCTGAGAGCGCCACCATCATCGCAGATCTCGATACCATCCACATCAGCGCACGCGAAGATCTGGTACAAGGCTCGTCGGTTGCCAGACTCTGGGCACGATTTGAGCTTAGCGCCTTGAGCGTAGACCGAGAAGGCAACAAGAACGCCATCACGGCGCTTGGCACGAAGTTCTCGCTGGTCACGCCCGGCACGTCGCTCATCGTCCTCGACCGTGTGCAAGACTACGTTCGCTTTGGCATCGAACCACCTTCGTCAGAACCAGATCTCGTTCGTGACTACCGCACTGCTCAACTGCAGCAGGTAAACGATAGTGCGCGCCGCTATGCCGAACACTTCGATCGTGTGATTAAGATGTTCAACAGCAGAAAGGATTGGTGGAATCGCACCTTCAATCCGCCAACGATGACTGACACAAGCGTTTTTGGTTCGTCCGGAAAAAGGGGCAGACGTGGGGATGCCGATTTCTCTGAATCGAGCACAGGCAGTGCCCTTGGAAGAACACGGACAACAGCGTTAGCCGATGTTGCATCCGTTCAACTAGCTCCCTCAACTTCAGCGAGAGTCGCGAATGCGAAACCCAACGAAGGCAGAGTTGTCCTTGCCATGCATGGTTCAACTGTCACAACAACGACGAGTGTTCTTGGACAATCTTCTACCAGCATTGTTGCTGCCAATGGGGTTCGCGACGACATTTCAAAGAGTGTGCGCCATGAAGATGAAGACGCAATGGCGAATGGCATCTCGATTGCTAAACCCGCAAAAGACGCGGCCTATGTGAGCGCGATTCGTTCATCGAGCGATCCGTATGCGGCATATCTGGCGTTGCGTGAAGAGTATGGAGAGAGTCCTGCTTTTTATCTAGATGTGGCGGACATCTTGAATGACAAGAAGAAGACGGATCTCGCTCTTCGCGTGCTCTCCAACATTGCCGAAATGCGATCGGAGGATCACAGACTGTTGCGCATTCTTGGATATCGTTTGATGCAACTCGGATACAACGACCTTGCTGTGATGATCTTCGAGGATGTACTACAAATGCGCGAAGAAGAACCACAGTCGTACCGCGACCTTGGCCTTGCCTACGCACAGGCCAAGAAGTACCAGGAATCGATTGCAAGTCTGTACTCACTTGCAACACGTCCGTGGGACGGCAGATTCCCCGAGGTGGAGCTCATTGCGTTGAACGAAATGAATCGTGTGATCTCCGAGAATGCCCAACGAGTGTCAACGTCAGCAATCGATTCTCGCCTCCTTGCCGCCATGCCAGTAGATGTGCGAATTGTGTTGTCGTGGGATGCAGACAATTGTGATATCGACCTCTGGGTGATCGACCCACACAATGAAAAGTGCATGTACAACAACCAGAACACAAACATTGGCGGTCACCTCTCGCACGATCTCACAGGTGGCTACGGCCCAGAAGAGTTCCTCTTGAAGAAGGCGTTGCCCGGCGACTACAAAGTAAAGGTGAACTACTTTGGCGATCGGCAGCAACGGGTGACGGGTTCAACGACCGTGTACGTAGACATGTACACGAACTATGGCAAGCCCAACGAGAAGAAGCAGAGCACAATCCTCAAGCTCGATAGAACGAAAGATGTTATAGATGTTGGCTCGCTCACATTCAAGTGATAGAGCGGTCGCATGCCACTAGCGTTCGCCTAGTTGTTCGGAGCGTTTGCGCGCGAGGTAGAGGTCGAGTCCACCACGTCCACCGGGTCTGTTCGATGCGAACAGAAACGAACCATCGGAGAGCATCGCGCAATCCGATTCATCGAACTCAGAGTTGATCGCATCGATGGGTTGCGGTTCCGTCCAAGCACCGTCGCGGAACACGCTCAAAAAGACGTCGAATCCGCCCTTTCCACCATAGTCGTTCGAGGCGTACAGTAGAGTGTCGTTCGCAACGAAGTAAGGGGTGATCTCGTCGCCTGATGAATTCACAACGTCGCTCAAATTCACGGGCTCTTGCCATTCTCCGCCGGCAACACGGTGACTCATCCAGAGGTCTGTTCCGCCGCCGCCGCTTGGTCGGTCGCTCACCACAACGAGCATCGTACCATCGGGCGACAGAGCTGGATGGGAGGTGAAGAACTCGCCATTCATGACGTCGACGCCATGACCAGCGTTCAACG
>JBBRES010000119.1:0-8185 GCA_038202665.1 Kapaibacterium sp. (SeqCode)
GGCACGTCGACGTAGTCTTCGTACACACGCGTAAGCGACACATATCCCCACATGAGCACTGCGAGCAGTACACATGAAACGAGAACGCCTATACTATTCCTGCGTCGAGCCATTGTGAGGTTTCCGGGTCTTCGTTCAAAACGCGTCGCAGTGCTTCGCGTTGTGCGGTGAGTTCCTGAACGCGATAGAGAACGCGTCCAGCTTCGTCAATATCGGGAATAGAACCTATGCCCGCTGTTAGTTCATTGATCTCAGCCTGCAATCGGTGCATTTTCAAATGCACAAGTGCATCACGAACGTTACGAGAATAGTCCAATAGCGGAATCTCTACTTCGAACGACTGCCACTTCAGGCTTACTTCGTTCGTGGTAAAGACGATGTCTGCCAGCTCGCGACGTTCTGCCTCGGAAAGGGCATCGTCGTCCAATACACTTTTGATGATATCTGAGTGTTCTTCAGCAGCATACTGTATACGCCGAAACATCTTTCGACCGCAATCGCTCCAGAACGAATCCTCGGTGACGCGATACTGGTTCATCAACAGTGCCAATCCGTGTTCGGCAACGAGAGCCACACGAAGTAGTTCTCGCTCTGACGGAAGGATCATTGCGCGCACGATGTCTGTTCGCTCTTGCGGCGGTGCTACGATCGACGGTGTGCGCGTCTTAGGAGCGGATGTTGGCGAGATCTGTTGAAGCTCGCCAAGGAGATGCGATTCTTGCAGACGGAATCGATCTGCAAGCTCGCGAATCAAGAAGGGGTGTCGGAGAGAATCGGGAACACCGGCAATCCATTGCAACAACGTGCGAACAGCCTTTGCTTGCTGCAATGAGTTATCGAGCAATCCTTGGTTTTGAAATCTCTCATATTGGAATTGCAGGAACGACATTGCTGCGTCGAGCAATGCCTGCATGGCTGGTGCGCCCTGTGTTCGCACGAGACTATCAGGATCTGTTCCAGATGGTAGGACAACAACACGAACGTCCAATCCAATACTCAATGCGAGTTCGATAGCCTTTGTTGTTGCATTCTGTCCGGCATTATCGGCATCGAACACCAAGACGATCGTGTCTGCATACTTCCGAAGCAGTTGCACGTGCTCCAATGTGAGGGCTGTTCCACTGCTTGCAACTGCATGCGTGAAACCGGCCTGATGCATGGTGACCACGTCGGCCTGACCTTCGACGAGAACGGCGAGTCGCTTTTCAGCAATCGGACGTTTGGCTTTGTCGAGTCCGTATAGGACCCGACTCTTATCGAACACCAAACTCTGAGGAGAATTGATGTATTTCGGTTGCTGCGGATCGTCGGTAAGAATGCGGGCAGAGAAGCCAACAACGCGACCTACATCGTCGCGTATCGTGAACATGGCGCGACCGCGAAATCGGTCGTACATGCGCCCATCTTCGCGCACAACGATAAGGCCTGCATCGGAGAGATGCTCGTCTGTATAGCCGTTCGTTTTGAGAAACGACATTGTTGCGTCCCACGATGCGGGCGACGCTCCAAGCGTCCAACCAAGAATCGTGGCATCGGAGAATCCTCGCGATGTAAAGTAGGATCTCGCTGGAGCTCCATCGCTCGCTGTGAGGTGCGTCGCATAGTGATCTGCAACAGCAGCGAGGACGCGGAAGGCCGCGTCCTTACGTGCATAAATGCCCGTAGGATCGTCGATGTGCTCTTCGGGTATCTGAATGCCCAGTTTCTGCGCCAGATGCTTTACAGCGTCTACAAAGCCCATGTGTTGGAACTCTGTCACGAACGTGATGGCATTGCCCGCTTTGCCGCATCCAAAACACTTATAGATCCCACGTTCAGGGTTCACGTGGAAGGATGGCGTTTTCTCGTTGTGGAACGGACAAAGACCTGTGTAATTCCGTCCAGTTTTTTTCAGTCGCACATGTTCGCCGATCACGTCCACAATATTGGACTGCTCGCGTACTTGGTCGATGATATGGTCGGGAATGCGCATTACAACAACAGGCGAACGGTCCCTGCATCCTTGCAGCCTTGCAACAATTCCTCGATACGGAGTCCCGTTCGAGGGTCGATCATGTGTGGTGCGATCTCTGCAGCAGGGGTTAGCACAAAACGTCGGTCGTGCATGCGCGGATGCGGAAGGGTGAGACTCTCGGTGTCGACTTGCATTGAGCCAAGGAGGAGTACATCAATATCAATCTCGCGTTCACGCCAGCGTTCGCGGTTCAGGCGTCCGATAGATTGTTCAATCGCCTTGCAGGTGGCGTGCAGTTCCACGGCATCGAGAATCGTTTGACCTGCGACGCAGCAATTCAAGAAGTCGGGCTGATCCGTGTATCCCACGGGAGATGTTTCGTACAAGTGCGATATCACCAGCTCACCAAGCGCCGCTGCAAGCATCGACGTTGCGAGGTGCATGCGTTCTGCGCGGGGTTCGAGGTTAGAACCGAGCGACAACAAAAATGGAGTTGGCGTTGAAGCCATGAACTTACGCTTCGCGGACGGCGCTGTATTCTGCTTCGACATATTCCAAGATCTGTTGGATCGGAACATTAAGCTTGCGCACGCGCACGGTTGCCTGACTGGCAATATCGAATTTATCGACAAGCGCCGTTGCGATATCGTGGGCAAGCGTTTCGATCAATTCATACGGTTCGCCATTCATGTGCTCATTCACCAGGTAGAGCACTTCTTCGTAGTTGATCGTGTCGTTGATGTTATCGCTTACCACTGCCTTTGTGGCATTGTAATAGAGATCGATATCCACTTGGAATCGACCACCTAGTTGATGTTCTTCCTCGCGGACGCCATGATAGGCGAAGAACTCTGCGTTTGCGATGCTGATGCGAGTGAGTGCGGATTGTCGTGCCATAGGACGAAACTACGACCATGCGAGGGTTTTTCAGTAATATCGCTGTCACCCGAAAGGAATATCATGATGAAAGACAAGCTGGCACTCGCCATTAATGAACAAATCCAGGCCGAGTTTCAAAGCGCCTACCTCTACTTAGCGATGTCTGCATGGTGCGCCGAGGCCAATCTGCCCGGCTGTGCCCATTGGCTGCGTCTGCAATGGCAGGAAGAAACCATGCACGCCACGAAGCTGTTCGACTTCGTGCATAGTCGGGGCGCCTCCGCCCACCTCAAGACCCTCGAAGAGCCGAAGAGTACGTACACATCGCTTGTCAACATTTTTGAAAGCGTTCGCGAACACGAAGTCTACATCACCTCACGCATCAATAGTCTGTATGAACTTGCCGTCAACGAGAAGGACTATCCGCTGCAGATCGTGCTTCAGTGGTACATCAACGAACAAGTAGAAGAAGAAGCAACGGTGATCGAGATTATCGAACGGTTGCGGATGGTGGGCGGCGACGGTCCGTCTATCTACTTGTTCGACCGAGAGTTGGCAACGCGATCACAGCAGCCCTCCACTACTAGCCGGACCTGAGATGCACGAGCTTTCGAGAGATCGCACGAAAGAATTGTTGGAGGCGGCAAGGGGCAAGGAGATTGCCGTGATCGGAGATGTGATGCTTGATCGGTACTTCTGGGGTGCCGTCAGCAGAGTGTCGCCCGAGGCGCCTGTGCCCGTTGTAGACGTAGAGAGCGAGACCATTCATCTTGGTGGCGCCGCGAACGTAGCAGCGAATCTTCAGGCACTTGGAGCACTGCCGGTGTTGTGTGGTGTTATTGGCGACGATACAACGGGAAAGATGATTAAGATGTTGGCAGACGATGCCGGCATGAATACATCTGGACTTGTGGTGTCGTCCGATCGACCAACAACCGTGAAAACGCGAGTAATCGGAAACAACCAACAGATCGTTCGACTGGATCGAGAAACGCGCACGAACGTGGATGGCGAAGTTGTGGAAGCCATACGCACACTTGTCTCGACGCGAACGAATTTGGCAGGCGTTATTCTTGAGGACTACAACAAAGGTCTGCTAACAGAAGAGTTGATCCGCGCTGTTATCAAGGCCGCCAACGACCGAGGTATCCCCGTGTTTGTAGACCCAAAGAAATCAAATTTCTTTGCCTATCAACAGGCCTATGTCTTCAAACCCAATCGCAAAGAAGCAACAGATGCTCTAGGCTATGCGATTCGAACAGATGAAGAAGTGCACAAGGCGGGTGTGGAATTGCTTGAGCGACTTGGCTGCGAGAATGTGCTCATAACCCTTGGTGCAGCAGGTATGATGTTGTTCGAGCGCAACGGTACCGTGAGCTCTGTTCCAACCATTGCGAAGAATGTTGCTGATGTTTCTGGTGCGGGCGATACGGCCATTGCCACACTCGCCGCGCTCTCTACGGCTGGCGCGAATGTGCGAGAAGCAGCAACACTTGCCAACATCGCGTCGGGCATTGTGGTGGAAGAGCCTGGCATTGTGAGCATTACTGCAGAACGATTGATGGCGGCCATTCCATGATCGTGCATGCATCAGACGATCTCGCACCACTTCGCCACGAACTCACGCGCAGCTCTACCGTGGTGTTCACCAATGGTGTGTTTGATATCCTTCATGCCGGACATGTGATGTATCTCGAAAGCGCGCGAGCATTGGGAGATACATTGGTTGTTGGATTGAATAGCGACAGTAGTGTACGTCGACTCAAAGGTCCCGAGCGTCCAGTGAACACGGTAGAAGATCGAGCACGCGTCCTTGCCGCCTTACGATGCGTCGATCATGTCGTGATCTTTGACGATGACACGCCGTTGTCGGTAATCGAGGCGCTTCTACCAACGGTGTTAGTCAAGGGCGGCGATTACACGCGTGACACTGTGGTGGGTGCTGATGTTGTAGAGCAACATGGTGGACGCGTTGTCCTTGTTCCCTTGCTCGAAGGGAGATCGACCACGTCGATCATCACTCGCGTACGAACGGTTTGAACCATTGCTCGCCAATGCTCATCGTGAAGACGCCGCGTAGAAACAATTCCTGAAGGTGCGACGAAACTCCCGTTCCTCTTAGTCCGCCCGTGAGTGCGAAGTCTACAATAGAATTTCCGCCTACCGGAAGATCTACACCCACAGATCCCATGAACTCTCGTACGGGACTGCCTTGATAGGTGTAGTAAAGATTCTGATAACAAAGGCCTGCGTGGAGTCCCATGCGTTCGATAAAAGGAACGAGAGGAGTCCGATTGCCCGGCCGCGTGATGCCAACGCTTGCACGGTACGACCTGCCGTAGGTGGTGGACTCTCTGCGGACTTGCACCTGTGTGTAGTCGCACATTTCGACATCAAGTCCAACAATCGAATGACCCAGCGACAAGCTTGCACCGAGAGCGACGGACAATGGGAGTGGCGTCGCACTGTTG
Organism: Kapaibacterium sp. (SeqCode); assembly: GCA_038202665.1. Taxonomy (GTDB): domain Bacteria; phylum Bacteroidota; class Ignavibacteria; order Kapaibacteriales; family Kapaibacteriaceae; genus Kapaibacterium. The sequence continues at coordinate 5,305 of JBBRES010000119.1, forward strand.
GTTGTCACGGTTGAATCGTATGAAACGATAACGCCTCGAGAAGCTGCAACATGATCATTCACAAACAGCGAGCCATTGGCACCACCGGCGAACGTTGCGCCAAGATTGAAGTGTGGCGTAACCGTCCAGTACAAACCTCCACGGAACTGAATTCCACGAAGGTTGAACGTGGACTGCGACTTTGTGCCGTAGTTGCCCGACCCATAGAGGGTTACTTCGTCTGTAAGAATGATGTTGCCAAACACTGGAAGCATGGCGATTCCCACGTGGAGGTCGGGAATCACTTTGCCACACACAGCAAGGTACAGAGACGACATGCCGCCATCGCCCGTTCGAATGCTTTGACCAGACGCGCCAACTCCGTCCACTTGTGCGTACAGATCGTTGGCCACCTGATAGTTCACAGACGTGTACGGAATCAGTCCGAATGCAACGGCGAATCCATAGGCCGTGTCGACAACAAAGTTTGCCAACACTCCATCGAACTCACCATTGTTTTGTGCGATGCTGTTTCCCGCGCCATCGGTAATCATGTGTTGATTGAATCGATAGCCCACTTGCAAGCGTGTTGAGGGCTGCAGGCCAAGCATGGCTGGGTTGACAACATTGATCCCATGATCCATCGGCATGGCCACACTCGTACCGGCAACGGCTTCATACAGCGCGCCGGTAGTGCGACGTACATCACCAATGCCGATGGCCGAATAGTTCGAACCGCCTTGCGCGAGCACGGATGGTGCGATTGATGCAACGAGTACGAAGATGCTGATGAGCCTTGCCACCTTGCCAATCATCGGATCACCTGCGGAACGGAGTAGATCAGACTCAAGCGAGGACGCGCAGACGTATCGGCTGACCATGGTTGGAAGGAAACGCGCGTCATGCGCCAAAACTCATCCACACCATCAGGTCGAATAACAAACGTTCCTTTGAACTTATGCCGAGCCATGTCTTGCAGCGCCGGTGCAAGATTGACGAACAGATAGTGTTTCTGCGTTGAATCGTATCGAGCAAAGTATGCTTGCGCGCCGCCTTGAAACGTTGTGTAGTTCAGGCGCAGTACTTCCGTAATGCCAGTATTCCCAGGGATCGTTGATGCTTGATCAAGTGTCAATCGAAGTGCACCGTTCATGATAAGGGCATTTGGACGCAGAGAAGAGAGGTCGACCTTCAGTTCTGTTTGTTGAATGTGCGCCCCCTGTACAATCAGGCCTCCGGCGGCTGGGACTGGCGTGTTCACAAAGCATGCAACGGTAGACTGCACATTGATCGTATCGGGTGTAGCGGAGTCGCGATGTTGATACACCAATCGCAGAATGCTCAGTGGGACATTCTTTGAGTCGAGTGCGCGGATCTGCTGAACGGTGTTCCCCGACGTAGGAAGAAGCACCATGCCTTTGATCTGTGTGCGTGTTGTAGAATCAGATGCAAGGACAAGCCAGCGATGGATCAGTGCTGTATCGAGTTGCGTGTAGAATCCGGCACTATCTGCAAGAGTGATCGAGCGATCGAACGCGCCGATTGCGGGTTGTGCGGGAGAGTAGTAGGAGCTCGAGCCATCGGCATTCCAGATCGTGTCCCAGGTAGCCTGAGGTGACCACGTTTGCTGCAACTCATAGATCGAATACGCAAGGCGTTTGTCGATAGTATCGCCGTACACATACGGTGCGGGCACCATGCGCAAGTCGGCAGAGATCACACGCACTGGCGAGGTGTCGCGAAAGAACGTCGGCCAACTAACAAACTCAACAAACATTCGAGCATCGCTATCGGTGGTCTTGCCAAGCAATGCATACGTGTTGTTGAACATGCTCTCGCGTTTCTGAACCGTGCTGGTAGCAGTGATTAGCGAGTCGATACTCGACGTAGATGGAAACAACGTATCGGTGCCGGGAATAATCTCGGAGCCGATGCCCGTAGCTTTATCGTTGCACGCAGCAAGGAGCAGCGCGCAGCTTAGGAGTGCAAGAAGCCTGACCACAGTTATTCTTTATCCTTCATCAGGGTGCGATACAATTCGTCGTAGGGGAGGGCTGACGCGCTCCAGCTAACGTTTGTCGACATCGCATTGCTGACGATAGCATTCCAAGTTTCTTGTTCTGCGTGGGCTCGTTGTGCGCGAGTGACTGCTTTCAGGAAGTCTGCTACGTCGGCCTTTTTAAACAAGAAGGCATTGCCGGACTTGCCCTCAACATCTACAAGCACTTCTGCGAGGCCACCGGTGATGTGCCCTATGGGAATCGTACCATAGACCAAGGCCACGCGCTGGAACTGTCCGCTCGGACATGACCGCGCAGGCTTCAGGAGCACGGTAGAGCCGGCCATCAACTGATGCACGAATTCTTCTTCCATTGGATACGTGAACGACACGTTCTTCGGGAATTTTTTCGCCATCGCTTCGAAGCTCTTTCTGTCGTCCATCGGTAGATCTGCACCAATAATCACTTGAGCGCCGGAGGCTACAAGGTCTGGTATGGCGGCAAGGATGATATCGGCACCTTGCGATTCTGTGAGTGGACCGATATACGTTGCTACGAAAGCCTGTGGGTCTACAGGAAGTCCGCACACCTTTTGCAAAAACTCTTTGGCCTGGACTTTATTCGACGAGTCCTTTACATCATACTTATGCTTCAGCGCCGCATCCGTCTTCGGATTCCACTGCATCAGATCGACGCCATGGGGAATACCGGCGAGCGGTCGTTTGTGCAACAGTGGAAGCCAATGATCTTTGAACTCTTTTAGCGCAAGCAATTCGGCCGCATAGCCGGGCGACAGCGTGGTTACGCGATCTGCATAGAAAATTCCTGCGCGAAGGAAATTCATCTTGTTCTTGTACTTGGCGGCTGCAAGTGCTTCTTCGGGCAGTCCAGTTTTTGCAAGC
>JBBRES010000120.1:0-7922 GCA_038202665.1 Kapaibacterium sp. (SeqCode)
GCCGTAGTCGATGGCAATGCTCTGAAGTTGGGATGTGAATGCAGTCAAATCCATACGAACCCTCTCATGAACACGTGGTGCAGGACAACAATTATCGTGTGAGCGATGTCACCACCGTCACTCCAAGAACGGCAGCAAGGAAGCCGCCAATCAGACTCGCCAACGCATAGGCCAACATCATCCACGTGCGGTCCAGTTCCCAGAGCGAGAACATCTCAACGCTCAGTGTACTGAACGTTGTAAACCCTCCGCACAGCCCAGCGCCAAGAAACACAATGAGATCCCGATGCAAGCTCGTGGTGCGCGTTGCTAGGGCGCTCACTGCTCCGAGTACAAAGCTGCCAACAATGTTGATGATGAGCGTGGTAACAGGGAACCGACCCGCACCTTGCGGGAGTGCGAGTCCAAGGGCAAAGCGAAGGCCGCTTCCTATCGCACCGCCCGCCATAACGGATAATACTGTGAAGATCATGCTAGAATATATCACTCATGATGCACACTGTTATCTTTGCCATATGCGCACACTCGTATCCCTCCTTGCCTTCGCCACTATGGCGACGTTGACATTTGCCCAACCGTATATCCATACCGAGACCCGAATGGTAGACCCTATGGGCGAGCCTCGGGAGCATCCCGTAGACATGCAACGCATGACGATCGATGTGCGCTTCGCTCCGGAAGCAGGCCTCGTAAAGGGCCGCGTCACACACGTTTTCCGGGTTCTTCGGCAGCGCGTCGATTCCATCGTCTTCGACGCCATCGATATCTCGATCAAGCAGGCCACGCTCGACGAGAAGCCCGTCCGCTTTCGGTCTACCGATACAACGGTGATCGTCTATCCAGAGCCATGGCTGCAGTGGGACCGAACAGACAGCATATCGTTCACGTTTGAGTCTACGCCACGTCGCGGCCTCTACTTCACGGGCTGGGACGACCCCACGCACCGAGCTCGCACGCAGATCTGGACGCAAGGGCAGGCCATCGACAATCGGCACTGGGTGCCGCTCTACGACGAGATGAACGACAAGCTCATCACGGAAACGATCGTTACGTTCGATCGCGCTTACGAAGTACTCTCAAATGGAACGAAGCTTCCAACGGTTGAAAATTCAGATGGCACCCGTACCTGGCATTACCTGATGACGCATCCACATGCATCCTATCTCGTGATGATAGGCATTGGCAAATACGGTATCGAGGAACGCAAGAGCAAGAGTGGGGTGCCATTGCATTTGTACTACTACACGGAATGGCACGACCGAGTTGGTCCTACGTATCAGCAAAGTGCAGAGGCCATGAATTTCCTCGAAGAGGAGATAGGTATTCCCTATCCGTGGGAGTCGTATTCGCAGATCCCCGTGCAGGATTTCATTTTTGGCGCAATGGAGAACACAACGGCAACTGTCTTTGGAGACTTCTTCCATGTGGATGCCCGCGCCTTTATCGATCGCAACTACGTAGACGTGAATGTGCATGAACTGACGCACCAGTGGTTTGGCGACCTAATCACGGCACGCAGTAACAAAGGCACATGGCTTCAAGAGAGCTTCGCCACGTTCTATCCGCACCTCTTCAAGCGTCGAACGCAAGGCGAAGACGCCTATGAATGGGGCAGGCGGGGCATGCACAGAGCAGCCCTGGCAGCAAGCGAGAAAGATCGACTTCCGATCGTCCACCCAAAGGCAGGCAGTTCTCGCGTCTATCCGAAAGGCGCCGCTGTTATCGACATGATGCGTCACACTTTTGGGGAAGAGCAAGTACGTCGCGTTCTTCAGCACTACCTGAAGCACCACGCCTACGCAAACGTTGAAACAAATGATCTTCTCCTCTCATTTCAAGATACTCTGGGCTTAACGCCAACGTGGTTCTTCGACGAATGGCTGTATAAAGGCGGCGAGCCGCACTATAAAGTATCGTATGAGGCGGTTGACAAAACAGGCAGGTCTGTTACTTCGGTAACCGTGGATCAGATCCACGCCGTTGACGATGTCGTTGGCTACTTCACCATGCCCATCCCCATCGAAGTACACTATCAAGATGGTAGTAAGGATTCTGTAAGGGCTATGGTGGAAGGGCAGCGCACGATAGTAGACGTACCGAATCCAGGGAAGCGAAAAATCGCCTTTGTTCTCTTCGACCCAGCGTCGGTGGTCATAAAGAAACTCACATTTGAGAAGTCGTTCGAAGAGCGACTTCTTCAAGCGCGCAAGGCGCCACACATGATCGACCGATTTGATGCCCTTGAATCGATGCGGGGCGACACGTTGCATCGGACCGAGCGGTTGGCTCTCTTGAACGATGTGATGTCGAAAGAATCGTACAGTCCAATGCGCGTAGAAGCCGTGCAGCAGGCAAACGACCTTGGTGCGACGGCAGAGCCAATGGCAATCATCGTGCGTGGGTTGTCGGACAGGGCCGCTGATGTGCGGCAAACTGCCCTTGCCGCCTTGCCATCCGTCCCGACGAGCCTTCGATCAACGGTCGAGGGGTTGCTGCGAGATTCCTCCTATGTGGTTGAGCAGAATGCACTTCCCAAGCTTTGCGCTTGGTTCCCGGACGGCAAATCTGCGTATCTCGAGGCAACAAAGAATGATCACGGCATGCACGAGCGCATGCGGATTGCTTGGCTAGAGGTGCATGTTGCAGATCGGGATTCTGTGGCACTCCAGGAATTGGTTGACTATGGCAGTAGGTCCTACGAGTTTCGGACACGCCAGAACGCGTTTGAAGCGCTACGACGCTGTAACGTCCTTCCACTGCAGGCAGTTACGAACCTTTTGGACGCTGCGGTCTCCTTCAATGAGCGCCTGTCAGGCCCGGCAATAGCGGTTTTGGAACATTTCAGGTCTCAAACGCAGTACGCAGCACTCATTCGGATGGTGGCGTTGGCACGCACGGAAACGGGCTGGAAGCGCGAACGTTTCCTAAACTTTACCAAATGAAAAAGTTTGGTATGATTTGTGCTGACACTGCTTTGCTGTGAAAACTCACCTCGATTGGGTGTGTTTTATCGGCACGGTGTGAACTTCCATTCACACTGTGGCGTGGTTTGCCCTTTGATTTTACGGGTACTACACGTATTTTCGTGTCCTTACGAGGTCTATACCTCGTTCATTTGCGCACTACAAAATTTGTCGAAAGAAAACAGTTTGATAGTTCATACCAACTTTGGAGGAGCCATGCTACGCAACGCTACCCTAGGTCTGTCGTTGTTGCTGTTGTCTCTGTGGGCTAGCCCGCAGTTGCAAGCGCAATTGCCTGACTACACGTTCTCGGAAGGCGTCAATACCTATGCGGACATTACGGGTGCCACTGTTCTCGGAACAGGTGCAGCACTGAACGGTTCGTATTACACATCGGTGCCGATTGGTTTCACGTTCCTTTTTGCGTCTACGAATTACACCACCGTGAATGTATCCTCGAATGGATATGTTCAATTCGGTGCACAAGTGTATAACGTCACGAATCCGATCTCGGATGCGGGCGCGGCAGACGGTGTGATCTCGGGTCTTGGCGGAACTCTCCAAGGCAATCCTGGCGCATCTATCAGCTACGTCACGACGGGTGTATCTCCGAATCGCGTTTTCACGGTTCAATATCGTGACATGTCGATCGCACCATCCGCTTCAAATGGCGAGTCGTACACATTCCAGATCCGTATGACAGAAACGTCAAACAAGATCGACATCGTGTACGGATCGTGCAATGCAAGCACACGCGCCAACTTCCAAGTTGGATTGCGCGGTTCTTCGAATGCACTGTTCTATAACCGTCGCGGTAGCTACGACATCGTACCTAACTGGGCTTCGTCGCGTCGTGGTTTTGTAAATACAGAATCTGTGACCATGGAGACGGTGTTTACACCTGTCGCTGGTACTACATTCAGCTATCCACGTCGTACGACGAATGATGCTGCCGTGCTTGTTTCGACTGGCGCCCCATTAATGCCGTATAACTCCGGTACACAGATGGTTCGCGTTACTCTTGAAAACCGTGGTACGAACAACATTGACTCTGCACTCATTTCATGGTCGGTAAATGGTGTTACGCAAGTGCCAGTGAAGTTTTACGCACAGCCAGGTATTGCGCCACTTGCTTCGGCAACGTTCAACCTTGGTAACTACTTCTTCCCGGCGAACTCGTGGAATACAATGAGCATCGTCTGCCTTACGGTAAACGGTGTTACGGATAATGTTGCTGGCAACAACGTTCGCACCTTCTATTCCGCACCGCGTTTGAGTGGTACGTATGATGTTGGTACAACGGGTGGCAACACGGCATACGTGAATCTTCGCGACGCCGTTCGTCACATTAACGTGGCTGGTATCGAAGGTCCTGTTCGCTTCCGTATCCGTACGGGAGTCTACAATGATCACCTCGTAATCGAAGCGATTAGCGGTGCAACTGCGGCGAACACGATCACGTTTGAATCGCAAACTGGTGTTGCGGCAGATGTGAACTATTCCCGCGGTGTATGGGCAAACACGCCATTCCTCTTCACGAGCAGCTCGAGCTGGATTACCTTCCGCAACATCGCCTTCTCGGTGAATAGCGGAAGTGTAAACGGATCGATCGCACTCTTGAATGGTGGCAACACGGTGAACATCTCTGGTTGCCGCTTTACGATCCCGTCCTTGATGGGTTCTACGGCATCTAATGTTATTTCCGCGAACGGAACGGTCAACCTTATGATCTCTGGCAACAGGTTCATTAACGGTAACACGCCGATCGCCCTCTCGGGATGTGATGTCTCGACGATCACAAACAATACCCTCACCAATGCATACCTCCGCGGTATCTATGGTGTTTCAAGCGGCAATAACACGATCACAGGCAATACGGTATCGATGGATGCGGCAAATCCGGTTGCACTTCTTGGTATTGGAGTTACTGGCGCAACAGGTTACAACCGCATCAATCGCAACTGGGTTGTTAGTGTTGGCGGCGGCGATGGTATCAACATGACGCTTGCCTTCGGTGGTTCGGGTGAACTGTACAACAACATGGTCTCCATAAACGGAACGGGCTTGTCGAACGGTATCAATGTGAATACCGCGAGCACGTCTGGCACTGTGAATGTGTATCAAAACTCTGTTCAGTCCACGAATACGAATGCTGGCTCTTCGGCATTCATGCTGACTACCGATCGCACTTCGTATCCAAATTCTGGTGCGAACGTGATCAACAATATCTTCCAGAACATTGGTTCTGGTGCTAATGGTGGTCTTGCAATCATCATGACGAACGGTCAAACGACAAACAATACGAACCTCAACCCTGCGATCCTTGGTGACTTCAACAACCTGTTCACTACAGGTCAGAACCTCGGTCGTTTCGGCGTGACAACGTATGCAAAGCCAATCACAAACTGGCGCGCTGGCTCCGGACGTGATCAGAACTCTGCTTCAATAAACGCCCCGTACATCTCGAACGCAGATCTCCACCTTCTCTCGATCAACACCGCCCTTTGGGGGTCCTCGACGATCAACAACATTGTTCCAACGGACTTCGACGGCGATCTTCGGGTGAAGCCATACATGGGTGCGGATGAGATTCGTCCGACAATCCAGATCGTACAACAGCCTATCAGTCAGTATGCATGCGTAGGCAAGGACATTGCCCTTACCTGCATTGCGAACACGACGGTTGGCGCGAACGTTACATATCAGTGGCGTAAAGACGGCGTGGACCTGATTGGTCGTACGACTGCTCTTCTCTTCATGAGCAACGTAGGCTACGGTGCCTCCGGTGTTTACTCATGCTTCATTACTGCTTCCGACGGAACGACAACAACGTCACTGTCATCAAACGATGCCACGCTGATCGTTGTGCGTTCAACGCAAGTTGTTTCTCAGCCACTTTCGCAACCAGTTGCGATTGGCGGCACGGTAGATCTGACGCTCTCCGCAGAAGCGATTGGTTCGCCAACGGACTTCGTTCCAACGTATCAGTGGAAGAAGCGCTATTACAATGCGTCGGCACCTGGAACCTATCTTGATTCCAACCTGACGGACAATAGCCGTATCACAGGTACGCAATCGTCCCTGCTCACCATTCGTAACATTCGCGCCTTGGATACAGCAGACACATATGTATGTATCGTTCGTGGATATTGCGGTACGGCTGAATCGCGTCCTGCACGTCTCTTCATTCCAACGATCTCAGCACAGAATAACACCCCTGGTGTTTGCGGTGGTGGAGAGTTGGTCTTCGAATGCGCTGCTAATCCATCATCATTCAGTGGTGGTACGATTTCATATCAGTGGTACAAGGGTGGAGCAATGTTGTTTGACGGTGGTCGCGTAAGCGGCGCTGCTAGCAAGGTTCTTCGCATTGCGAATGCTTCAGCAGCAGACGCCGGCGATTACTACTGCGTTGCAACATATAATCCGATCGAAGCTTCGATCATGTCGAACACATTCACTGTAGCATTGAATGTTGCACCATCAGTAACAACAAGCCCACGCGGTGACACTGTTTGCGAAGGCAAGCCATTCACACTTACGGCAGGTGGTTCCGGTACAGCGCTTCAGTATCAGTGGATGAAGGGTGGCGTGAACATTCCAAACGCAACAAGTGCATCATACACAGTTGCCTCTGCTAAGTCTTCCGATGCGTCATCGTATGCAGTCATGATCTCGAACTCCTGCGGAAGTGTTACATCGAACGCAGCAGTTGTGATGGTTGATGCAGCAGCAAAGATCACGAACGAGCCAACAGATGTTGTCGTAACAGCAGGCGCGCCATTGAACTTCACGGTTGTTGCCACGGGTGCTGCTCCGTTGAACTATCAGTGGTATCGTGATGGTGTTTCCATCCCGAATGCAACTGGTGCCACGTACACGATCAATAGCGCAATGGAATCCGACACCGGCAACTACGGATGTATCGTAACAAACAATTGTGGTAGCGACACCTCAAAAACAGTAGTTGCTCGTAAGCCAGTAAGCGTTTCAGACATCGTCACAGGTGGTTTTGTGCTGAGCATCGCAACGCCAAACCCATCGAACGACGCAGTCTCCTTCACCTACGCACTACCAACGTCTGAGAACGTTCGTGTCTCGCTGACCGATGCTCTTGGTCGTCCGGTTGCTACCCTTGTGAACGAACCCGCAGATGCAGGCACACACCGCGTGGAATTCAACGTGACTGCGTTGAATCTCACACCAGGCGTGTACATGTACACGATCAATGCTGGTAGCTTCTACGCTACACAGCAAGTGGTTGTGATCAAGTAAGGCTCCGAAAGGTCAGCCATTCGTCGACATTCAAACGGCCCGTCTGTGAAAACAGACGGGCCGTTTTCGTTTCGTGAATTCGTAGGTTGCAACTATGAAGATCATCATCGTCCTTGCCGCCCTGCTCCTTACAGCACCTAGCTTAGTTGCTGGGACAACGTTGGACAGGTTCATTCAGAAGTATCATGCACTCACGTCTGTGTCGGGCGAGTTCCGAGACGTGCATGGTCTTGTGGGCACGGTGAAGGCAAAGAAGGGGGGAGCTTATCGGATCTCTTTGCCGGATCGAACGATCGTGTGCAATGGATCAGTTGTGTGGAGCGCGACACCGTCATCCAAGACGGTGATCGTGAATGCATATAGAGCACAGGCCATGGATGTATCGATAGAACGAGTGTTCTTCACCCTCATGAACGTCTATCGCCCGAGTCTGATACGTGACCTTGCGGCTGGCAAAACAGGCGTGATACGGCTTACGCCACCTGCAGAGAATGCAATGGTGGGCAGCGTGAAGAGCGTAGATATAGAGTTCGATGCTTCGATGAATGCAAAGCGCATTATCGTTCGAGAGGATGCAGCGGTAACGACGTGGACGTTGCGAAACGTAAAACTGAATGGGCGCATTGCAGATAGTATGTTTGGGTATGCTGCGCCGAGCGACTGGCAGGTTGTGGACCTGCGTTA
>JBBRES010000121.1:0-7778 GCA_038202665.1 Kapaibacterium sp. (SeqCode)
ACAAAACCCAACGGGTGGTGTGCTCACGTACAACCAACTAGAGCAAATCGCAGAACTCTGTATCAAGCACGACATTATCGTGCTGAGCGACGAGATCTATTCGCAAGTGACGTATGGTGATTTCAAGCACACATCGATCACGGAATTCGAAGGCATGAAAGAACGCACGATGATCCTTGACGGATTTTCGAAGACGTTTGCGATGACGGGATGGCGCATGGGATACGGTCTTTTCCCAGAGCACATTGCCAAGGTTGTTGCCAAGCTCCAAACAAACGTTACCTCGTGCACTTCTTCGTTCTCGCAAATGGCTGGTATCGAAGCGTTGAACGATCGCACGCTTCCGTACGTGGCCGCATTCCTCAAGGAATTCGAACACCGTCGCAATGTGATTGTGAACGGACTGAATCAGATCCCCGGATTCCGATGTCACTTACCACACGGCGCCTTCTACGTATTCCCAAACATCGAAGCCACCGGCATGACGTCGCAAGAAGCAGCAGACTTCCTCTTGTACGAAGCCGGCGTTGCATGCTTGAGTGGCACGGCATTCGGTGCGCATGGCGAAGGGTTCATTCGGTTCTCGTATGCCAATAGCATCGAAAACATTAACGAAGCCCTGAACCGCATCGACGCAAAGATTCGCGCTCGCATGAAGTAAATGTCTACGTCTACACTCAGCACCCAACGCTATGTTCAGCGGCTTGTCGAGTCACTCTCGCAAGCCGCTGATCCGTTTCTGGCCCCAGCTATGAAACGATACATGCGAGATCAATTTGCGTTTCTTGGTATCAAAACACCACGGCGAACACTTGTCCTGCGGTCGTTCCTCGCAGCGGAAGGTATGCCCGCCAACATCCGCAACGTAGCGCTCGCATTGTGGAAAGAACACAATCGGGAATGTCAGTACGTGGCCTGCGTGCTACTTCGCAACGAGAGACGACAGCTCACGATGGACGACGTGCCTCTCTTCGAACATCTCATCACAACAAAAAGTTGGTGGGACACCGTCGACGCGATCGTACCAAATCTTGTTGGCGTTCTTGCCTTGCAATCCCATGCAACACGCGAGCTCGCCTTGCGATGGATCGAGAGCGAGAACATCTGGTTGCAGCGCTCTGCTATCTTGTTGCAACTCACGTACAAGGCGGCAACCGACGAACAACTTCTCTTCGACCTCGTACTTCGACGTGCATCGAGCACAGAGTTCTTTGTGAGAAAGGCGGCAGGGTGGGCGCTTCGACAGTATGCCTATGTGCAACCTCAGCACGTGCAGCAATTCGTACTGCAACATCGCGACGTGCTAAGCGGTCTCACCGCCCGCGAAGCACTCAAGCACTTGTAGGCGTTGTCATACATGTCCGTCTGGCTGCGTCATCGGCGTGTACTGCCAAGTAGTGCTTCGATCTTTGCAACGGCTTCTGCTTTGAGATCTTTCGGAAGCCCCTTGCAGATATCTTTGATCGTAGCACTGTCAAGAGAAGATTCTTTGATCTCAGGATACTCCGTCAATGGCGTGGTCCCTCTAATGACACTGTTCATGACTGAATGCACCAGGGGCAACCGAGTAGTTACTCAGACTTCGATGACCGTCTTGGTGCGATGACGTGAGATCAGGGTGATACTCTGTTTCCAATTGATCGAACATTGCCAACGCTCTACGACGTAGATCGTTAACGACCTGCTCTATTGTGAAGTCGTGTCTGAACACATCTCGCTGAACCTCCAGCGTTCGAGCGAATGCACCGCCAACAACGTTCCAATCGTTGACAAGAGGAATTAACACGTTGACGTCAAACAACTGCTTGATCATTTCAAGGTGCTTGTTTGCTCCAGTGGTCAAGCCAGGTGTTGTTTGCAATTCGATCGGCACACCAACCGTCAGCGAAGCGCAGGCCGTGAGTTTGTCGCCGAGGATACCTTCAAGCGTTGGCGTGACGATCGAAACGGGCTTCCCTTCATGTGCGAGTATCGCATGATCCAATGCTCGGTCTGTTACGTGTTGGTAAGGAATACTTGTTCTCACAACATCCAGAAGGATATGCTCTTCTCGTGTAATCAATCGTCCATCATCCTGTCGATAATGGATCTTATAACGCTTCGTTCCTTCAACATCCCTTGGTCTGACGTTGGATTCCCACCGCAGAAACACACCGTCTGACGAGGTGATCGAGTTCAACACTTCTTCGATCTCAGCATCCAGAACATTCTTAGATACTTCGATATCTACGTCGATCGACAATCTATCCAAGCGGTCTGTGATCAGAGACAGGCACGTCCCTCCTTTGAACGTAAATGCCAACCCAGCCACGGTCAGTTGCTCGACCAAGTAAAGGGCATGAATCATCCGCCCCAGAAGTTGCTTATCTCTGATCTTCCGCTTGCCCGCAATGTGGCACAGATGCTCGTCGAGAAGGCATTGCCTACGGATCATGCAACACCTCCACGGGGGCAACCTTCAGCCATTCGAGATAGGACCGTAAACGTTCCCATGCGGATCGGCGCCGTGCATATCCTCTAAGGACGCGGATGTCGATCGTGTAAACGGTGAAGGCTAGGTCGATGAGATGCTCAAGGTCGGACGATGCAATACCAGCAAGTACCTGGCCATCGACGAACAGATCAACCAAGATCTTCTCCAGTGTGGGAACACCCTTCTGCTGGTGTTCAATTGGCGCTTTCGTGACCAATTGTCGTACTACAACGTCGAAGTCCGATGCACCCACATGATCAACGACCCATCGTAAATCTGTTTCCAAGATCACGTTGCGGAACCGTTCAGACCGAATTCTCTCAAAGACCATCCGCTGATCGGCTTTCTTTACCTCGACTAAGGTGAGTCTTCGTAGGCGCTGATGGATGAACAACGGGTTCAGGGCAGTCAATGACCAAACGCAATAGGTATCAACCAGATGTCGAACCACACGGGCGAGCTCCAGATCCCTGGATGACTGTTGTAGTTCAAATCGGTTCTCTGCCCCCACCCGGCACCTCGTCCTTGAGACGGGCACTATCGCTCCCTTTTTTTGGAGTGCATTGATGTGCCAACGTCCAATACCGGAATCAGCGGTCGCTTCAAATCGGCTCAGGACCTCTGATCGGCTGACATATGGTGGAAATTTGTCCAACTCAATTTATCCGTGCAGCAACCCTATCAACATACAGATATGGTTGTTACGACTGTTTTGCAATTACTAACAGGGGACAATATTTCATAGTTTCTGTCCACTGTTAGTACGGTTTGCTGGAGATTCGGTGTAATGGCAACGTCACCGCAGGAAAGTGTTGCGGCTGTTGTCAAACATGTCCGTCAGGCTGCGTCATCGACTCCAAGTGCGTGAACACTTCGGTGCGTGCGCCAAAGCTGCACAAAACTCTGTGATCACATCGCGAGCGCGCGCTTCGAGGTGAATGGCGGATCGAGATAGATGAGGTCGACCGACTCGTCCCTGATGTGGCTACGCAGGATGTCGAGGTTGTCGCCGTACTACAGATGATTCAAGGTGCCCCCAAGAGTTCGTTCATGAGTCTATAGCCTTAGGGCTTGCGAAGCAAGGAAGGGGGAGGGGAAGTGGGGGCTTTGATGCGGAAATTGGGGGGACACTTTGACACGGAATCAGGTGTTCATTGTATGAAGAGTTTCCATACTTGCCGTTTGTAACAATTCAGGTGTTTAGGAATCGCTATATTTGCTTGAAAAGCTTGCTAAAGCGTTACATAACAATATGTTAAAGTGTGTTCGACGCCAAGTTGAACAAGGGAGGTGAAAGATTCGTGTGGTAACAGTTGGAGGCAATATCAAACCTTCGCGTTTGCGGCATGTCAGATATTCGCAGTGTTGATAGTGGGCGACAAAGTGCCGCTCGTCCACTTTTCTTGAGGTGTTTTATGAGGGTCTCAACGATTATCCTAGTTGTAGGATTGCTTCTCACGGGTATTTCTCACGCTAGTGCGCTGGGCAAGTCTGAAAAGAAGGCAATTGTTAAGCCGACCACGTGTACTCCTTCGGGCAATACAGGCTATAAGGAAGGCGTAGTGAAGACGCCGGGGTGTGACTGGAGAGAATCTTGCCCGTGCGATTGCAAGGTTAAATGGGATGATACCGATGGTCTAACCGCGAATGCATTGGTGGAAGTAGACTGGTCGACTCTCACGCAATACAGCACGCACGTTTGGGTTGTTCAAGTCTCTGATCCACAATAACTGTGCTCACTTTCAGGTACTTTGCTTAACTACGTGATCTTCACCGACAACGGAACAACACCGCCATCCCTATGAATCGAACATTTGGCTGCATCGCATTGGTCTTAAGTGTTAGCTCAACTTTTCTCAAAGGAGGAGAGAGCACAACGGAGATTTTGCGAAAGGTTCAAACACTTAATGGCGTCGCCAAATCGACGCCGTTAAGTGTTCATTATATCCTTGATGAAAAATTTTGCTGTCGTTGCCTTGCAGGAGAGCTCGAAACAGGCTGGGTCCCTACGGAGTATTTCAAAAGTGGCTGGCTGAAGCTCTACAGTTGGGTGATTGACAGTTCTGGTACACTAGTGCAGAGTTCCTGCTCTATGAATAAGGCGATCAAACCAGTAGACTCTGCTTCATTCTTGAACGCAAGCAGTTTGAGACCATATTGTGGTAAGGCAATTATCTCATCTGAGAATGGGGAGATCATCGCCACCTATAAGATTGCGGGGAATGATCAAATTCGAGCTTGCAAAATCGTTGATTCCATGTATTCAAACCAGCAAGTTGACTCACTTGCGTCTTCGCTGTACACAATCATCGAAACCGACACTATTTCGATTCCATACAAGCCTGGTAACACGCCCTATTTTGTTCCATCCTTCGTGGATTCAAAACCCCTAGTATTTGTTCCAAGCCAAAGTTCTGTTGGAATATTCAGTTCAAAATCCGATACGTATTCTTGGGTTCGGTTGATTCCCAGAGCACAGACATTTATAGACCAGAAGCTCCCGGTCAGGGACATGTTCAACCTCAGACAGGTAACTGATTCATCCTTTATCGGACTTTCAATCGAGCATTTTGCGCCCGTGGACACTGTGATACAGAACGAGCGCGCAGTCTTCTATTCGAAGCGAAGAGAGGCGTTGGACCTTTTCATTTTGCACAAGGATACGGTAGTAAGCAGGCGATTGTTGTCATTGAAACTTCAATCAATTGACTCAATTGTTCCAACCGTAGCAGGCTCCACAACTTATGGAATCCAGAGGATTGCCGCTGGTGACTCTGTTCGATTGGTCTATTTCAGCATGTATGACACGCTCCTAAATGTCGTACCCGATTGGAAAATCAAAAGCAGTGAAGTCCGATCGGTATACGGCATAGATAGCAGTGTAGCAGTTCTAAACACGCACGGTTCAGTTCAAGTTTTCGATGCCAAGGGGCTCAAGTATCAGTTTCAGACAATCGACCTTCCCGCAGGTGTAAGTTTGAGTCCGAGAATTTCACGTTTGCTGTCTAACACTTGCGGATTCAATTACAGCGATGATGGAAAGCAGGCCGTTGAGCTGATTGATGATTTAGGTATGCGACGAAGCGCGAAAGTGCTTTCTGCATCAAATCAATATGTGCTCATTGGTAATGACGGTACTCTAGCCTCATTCCAACGTGAGTATGATAAAAATGGGCTGAACATCATAATTGCCAAAAGCCACAAGAGACAGGTTAAGTAACCCTTCCAAAAAACTCCTCTGCAGCATCCTGTATCTCGTCATAGTCCTCGGCTTGCACTACCAAGTACGGCCGTGCAAGAAGGGTGAGGCGGTACCTGCCAACGAATTTTAGACACATAGTGCTCATGAATTTACGACAACATTTCGATCGATCACAGGTTTGTTGATCCAGACTTCTGCCGGGACATTCGCATGCTTTGGAGAGCCGTTGACAAATCGCTCTGGATGCATTGCAAATGCCTTCTCCAGCGTGATCTGGCGTTGTTCGATGATCTGTTTCGAATAGCCGTGGTGCACCATTGCCGGTGTGAGCATCGCAATGCCGGAATGATACATGTGATTGTTGTACTCTTCGATGAACTCTCTGCAAAATGCCCTTGCATGCTCAATGCTGTTGAAACGATTGGGATATCCTGCGGAGTATTTCATCGTTCTGAACTGGCTCTCGATGAACGGGTTGTCGTTTGACTGATATGCCCGTGAATGACTGCGTCGTACACCGAGCATGTCAAGGAATTCTGCGAGCGTGTTGGAGCGCATGACGCCTCCGTTGTCGGCATGAATGGTCAGTTGGCCATCTTCAATGCCTTCGCGCTCGCAGCACGCGTCTATGAGCTCGCGCGCGGTGAATGCATTTTCGCAGGTTGCGAGTGTCCATCCAACGATGTAGCGACTAAACATGTCGAGGACGACATAGAGGCTGTAGAGGACACCCTTTTGCGGACCTTTGAGCTTCGTGATGTCCCATGTCCACACTTCACAGGGGCCTGTTGCCATTAATTCAGGCTTACTGTACTCCGGATGCGTTGCCACACTGCGACGTTCACGGGCCATTGCATTGGCATGAAGAAGGCGGTAGAGCGTGCGTTCGCTGCAGAGGTAGATGCCTTTGTCAAGTTGGTTCGTCACGATGGCCGCAGGTGACTTGTCGACATACTCCTCGCTTGTTGCGACCGTCACCACCCGCTCTCGTTCGTCCTTACTCAGCGCACGCTGCGGCGTAGGCCTATGACGTTTCTCGCGTTGCACACGTGGTCGCTTGCGAGCATAGTACGTTGAGCGTCCCATGCCTAGATTCTCACATGCGCACTGCACGCCCACGTACTCACTCAACATTGCTACGTGTTCCATTAGGACGCCTCCTCGGTCTGATCCATTGACCGCAGCAGCGATGCCACTTTTTTTTGGACATCGATGATGATCTCTGCCTGCTCAAGCTTGCGCCGCAGGCGTGCATTCTCACGCTCACGCTGTACCAATTCTTTGCGTAGGTCTACACTGGACTTCGACCTCGGACCTCGCTTCGGCTTCA
The DNA here is from genome assembly GCA_038202665.1 of Kapaibacterium sp. (SeqCode). GTDB lineage: Bacteria > Bacteroidota > Ignavibacteria > Kapaibacteriales > Kapaibacteriaceae > Kapaibacterium. Next base: position 7,006 of record JBBRES010000121.1, read on the forward strand.
ATGCCGTCTCACGTTGATTCCTCCAGCTCGTCACCTGCTTGCTGAACAGACCTTCTCGTCGAAGGATCTTCCCTTTCTCACCATGTGGAGCGCTATCTAACTCCTTCAACACAGCTTCTATGTATGCTGTTGTAAACCGACGTCTCGACGGTTTGACGATCACCTCAGTACTGCCGAACGCAGCAGCCTTCATATGTCCGTTCGTTCCATTCTTCACTTGCATCTCAAACTCCTGTACGCCCTCAAATTGTACCTTAAACTACACTACGATTTATGTCCATGGTATCGTTGGCAGAGAGGGGGATTCGAATCCGAAGTGGACTGGATTTGCAGTGATTGAATGCCATGTTTTGCAATACTTCACGTCTACAAGACTTCACCTGTTGACAAGAAATGTTGTTCTACGTGAGCCACCATAACCATGATGTTCGTCTATCCGCGTTGCCGTAACAGAATACATACCTGGAGGAAACTTCGAAACGTCGACGACGATCGCTGACAAATCAGAACAGGTCGTTTCAATCAAATGAGAACCCAGAGCATCGGAAACGACAACTATATTTCGTTGCAGATGCCCTTCTTTCACACCAATATTATCTGCAGCAACAAGGGCTATAGAGACAAGTTCGACGGCTGGGTTAGGATACACAAGTATCCCATTCGACGAGCTTCGATTTTCCTTCTGCATTGTTCTTAGATCAATGAGCTTCTTTTCTTGCGTCGACTTTTCTAAAATAGAAATAGGAAACGACTGGATGTATATGTCTTCAACG
>JBBRES010000122.1:0-7724 GCA_038202665.1 Kapaibacterium sp. (SeqCode)
GATTCGACAGGTGCTTGATGTACCAACGTATACCATTGGCACCACTACCTTTACCGGCAAGGGCGGTTACGATGCCGTGGTGACGTCTGTAGATGGCACAGGCGCCATTCGATGGACACGTGCAGACGGAGCTCAGTCCTCCGAATTCCCCACCGCCATTGCCACCTCCTCGAACGACATCTATGTATGTGGCACCTTCGTTGGAACCTCGCGCTTTGGCTCTGCCGTTGTGCAAGACGACGGTCGCACGTCGGCCTACCTACAGCGAATCTCGTCCACAGGCGAGTCCATGTGGGTGCAGTGGACGCGTGGAATGCTAGGCTCTTTGCAAGGAAGGGGAAGGGCGGAAGGCGGCATGGCTTGTTCTGTGACAGATGGTGTCGTGCGCGCCGTTGTGCAAGTTTCGTCAGCCATTTCGTGGGGCAACAGTACCGTGGAGTCTACAACCTTTGCCTACGAAACCAAGGCTGCCGCAATTACGGCCTCGGTTGATGGAGCAGCCGTCGACGTAGTGATGCTTAGTCCATGTCGCGGCGATTCGTGTCCGACCATTACCACTGCCACCTCCACAACGTCCCTTACGTCCGAATCCTTGAACTGCATTGTTGGCAATGAAGTTGGCTTTGGATTCCATCGCACAACGAGCAGCGGGTCAAACATCGTGCTGCGCTTTCCGGTTGGTGGGGCACGGTCTGTTGCCTCTATGGTAACCGGTGGTGCGGACGACAACATGCTTGCGGGCGGGCGTTTTGAACGAGCGTTTTCGTTCACAACAACCCAGCTCCGACCTGATATATTCACGCAGAATTTTTCTCTCCAAGATGGATTCCTGATTTCCGTGCGTCCGGATGGAAGCGGAGACTGGGCCGTCACGCTTGGTGCATCGAACTGGTCTACCATCGCCAGCTGCGCCATGCGAGGCGCTACGATTGCCGTTGCGGCCACGGTCATCGGTCAAGTGCCCGTTGGCACGGGCATCCTTGGCGCGTCACTCACCGACACTCTTGGCGCTCTCATCCTGTTCGAGTCCACCATTTCAGACGTGGCGGAAACTCATGGACCCGACGAGGTGGACATCCCTGCCGACGTGACCCTTCCCGTTCTTGATGTGCTTGGAAGGAATGTTGCCGTGTTCTGCAACGCCGCCATTATCCCTTCCACCCTCCCTACCGGTTTGTATGGAGTATTGATGGCCAACGGCACATTTCGAAGACTACGTATTGACGATCACGGCGCAGTGCGAATCGCTGAGTAACTTTGCGGGATGAAACCGCTTCACACTACCTCTCTATCTCAATTCCCACTCTTCCGTCGCGGCAAAGTGCGAGATGTCTACGATCTGGGCAACAAGCTCATGATGGTTGCCACTGATCGCATTTCTGCGTTTGATGTTGTGATGAACGAGGCCATTCCAGACAAGGGCGCTTTGCTCACGCAGATCTCCTTGCATTGGTTCTCGCAGTTGCAGCACATCATTCCGCATCACTTGATTTCGAGCGATGTGCATACTGTTCATGAACTCTCTGCAGACGAACAGCACATGCTTGAAGGACGTACGATGATCGTTCGCAAAACGAATCCTCTGCCTGTTGAATGTGTTGTGCGCGGATACTTGGCGGGCAGCGGTTGGAAAGAGTATCAAGCGTCGCGAACTGTTTGTGGCATCGCATTGCCGGACGGACTCGTAGACTCATCAAAGCTTGATGCTCCCATCTTCACACCTGCAACAAAGGCAGAGACAGGTCACGACGAGAACATACCCTTTGATGTGGCCGTCGAGATTCTCGGAGAGGCAACGGCAACGCGCGTTCGCGACGTGAGCATTGCACTCTACCTGGAAGCATCTCGGATGATGGAGGCAAGGGGATTGATTCTTGCAGATACGAAGTTTGAATTTGGTGTTACCGACGATGGAGACATCATCCTGATCGACGAGGCACTTACGCCCGACTCTTCACGCTATTGGCTTGCAAGCGAGTATGCGCCCGGAATGCCACAACAGAACTTTGATAAACAGATTCTGCGAGACTGGCTTGAGACCTGCGATTGGAACAAGCAAGCGCCTCCACCCACACTTCCAGAATCCGTGATTGAAGGTACCCGAGCCAAATACATCGAAGCATTCGAGCGCATAACTGGAAGAACGTTCCTATGAGTTTTAATGCATTCACCTTCGACGAAGATGATGTGGCGCTGCAGCGTCGAGTGAACGATTTGCTTGATTGGGGAATGTTGCTCTCTGTTGTTGGACTTCTTGCCATGGGCTTGATCTCTATCTACAGTGCCACGTTCGACGCTGGTACAAGTGTGTACTTCAAGAAGCAACTCGTCTACGCTGGTGTTGGATTCGTACTTGCACTCGTGTGCTATTTCTTGCCTGAACGTTGGATTCGCGATTTCTCCTATGCCATGTATGGAGTAGGAATTCTGATGCTGATTGCTGTGCTGATTCCAGGCATCGGGAAGGTGGTGAACGGACAGCAGTGTTGGATTCAGATAGGCGGCTTTACGTTTCAGCCATCGGAGCTAGCGAAGGTCACAACGCTCCTTGCACTCGCTCGATACATCTCGGAAAAGGGCGTCGACGTCAAAACCATACGAGACCTTGCCGTGATTGGTGGTATGGTGTTGTTGCCAATCGCACTCGTGATGGGTCAGCCCGACACCGGCTCTGCAACTGTATTTATTGCTATGTCGCTTGGCATCTTCTTGTGGATCGGCGGCGACCTCTTCTTCCTCTATTGCGTCGCATCCGTTCCGTTCATTGGCATCAGCGCACTCTATGGTGTGCTCTTTGAATCGATGGTCGTCTTCGGAATTGTTGCTGCTCTTGTGACCATTGGCGCCTTCGCATTCCGTCGCAACATTATTGTGACCATCGTTGCCGTGGCCATGCTCGTTGGCGTCGGACTTTCGGTGGAGCCCGTCTTTAAGAAGTTGGAGCCGTACAAGCAGGCACGACTCGTTACGTTGTTCGAACCGGAGCGTAACCCACGCGGGCAAGGCTACCACGTTATCCAGTCCATCCTTGCTGTTGGCTCTGGTGGTCTTACCGGTAAAGGATTCTTGAAAGGAACGCAAACGCAATTGCGCTACATTCCAGAGCAGTGGACAGACTTCATCTTCTGTGTACCGTCTGAAGAGTTTGGATTTGTTGGCTCTGTGGTTGTGATCGCCCTCCTCATTGCGATGATACTGCGAAGCATGAATATTGCTGCGCTTGTTCGAACGAAGTTCGCCAGTGTGGTCGCCATTGGATTTGGATCGCTCATGTTCTATCACACGCTCGTGAACATCGGCATGGCCATTGGACTCTTTCCAGTGATGGGAATTCCGCTGCCGTTCTTGAGCGCAGGCGGCACCGCGTTGATCATGAACATGTGCATCGTGGGAATGCTTCTCAACTTTTACAAGACTCGCAGACGCCGCACTGGCGGCGTCGCGTAACGCACATTATGCGCATCATCATCTCTGCAGGCGATTGCAACGGCATAGGCTTGGAATGCGTTGTGAAGACGTTGCACGCGCGACGTGTTGATGACGTGCACTTCACCTTGGCTATTCATCCGATTGTTGTGGCGCAAGCCATTCATACGTATGCGCTCGATGCGCGTACCGACGGATCGGCGCTCTTCGTAGGCGAGCACGTTGTGCAGATCTTGCCATGCAGACACGATGCTATTGTTGCGCCGGGCGTCCTCGCTCTGGACGCCGGACGTCACGCCGTTGAATCGCTTGAACTCGCATTATCGGCTCTTCATGCAGGTCACTTCGATGCACTCGTCACGCTGCCAGTTAGCAAGGAAGCAAACGCACTTGCAGGATGGTTGTATCCGGGTCAGACCGAAATGATCGCTGCCATGTGTGGTGGTACGCCACTCATGATGTTGTGCACTTCCACTATTCGTGTTGCCCTTGCCACCATTCACATCCCTCTTCGATGTGTAGCAGAGACGTTAACAGTTGATGGACTTTGTGCATCCATCGAGGCATTACACAAGGCTTTGCATCAAGATATTGGGATTGCGATTCCGCGCATCGCTGTGCTTGGATTAAATCCACATGCCGGCGAACACGGGCGCATTGGAACAGAAGAGACAACAACGATTGGTCCGGCCATAGCGCTTGCACAGCGGACAATGCAAGTGGAAGGTCCATTTCCGGCTGACGGATTTTTTGCATTTGGCGCATACAAACACTACGATGGAATCCTTGCCATGTATCACGATCAGGGGCTCATCCCACTCAAGTTGTTAGCGCATGGTGGCGGGGTGAATGTTACGGCAAACCTTACTGTGATTCGCACGTCGCCAGATCACGGAACGGCGTTCTCGATAGCAGGTACGAAGAGCGCGGATCCAACGAGCACGATTGAGGCCATTGACATGGCCGTTGCATTAGCGCGCACCCGTCGCCGCGGGATTGCGTGAATAGAATCCGCTAGGGATGAGCGAGAAGCTTGCGCGGTGACTCGACATGATGGGCCACTCTTCGGGTCGTGGAAAGTGCGTGATGCCAAGCGTATACCACAGCACCACATCTTTCCCATTGATCGACTCGTTGTTCTTGCTGTAGGCAGGCAGTCCTTCAAAGTCGAGCGATTGATTCGGATATGCTCCAGCCGGATAGAATTCTCCGTCGTGATAGCGTGTAGCCCACAAATGATGATCGATGAAACCGGCACGATTGCGCACCCACGTTCCTTGCTGAATGTAGGGCACGCTATTTGCGCCGGGCATGAGCATGTAGCCGGTGGGTCCGCCTAGGTCGTTCGTTGCGGTGGCACTGCGCACGATCCACGACCGAGCATTCTTCATACTCATAGAGCGTTGTGCTTCTTTCTCGTAGCGCAGGTCAAACACATCCATCAGGATTCCATTGCGAAAGCGATTCTCGCTTCCAGATGGGGAGCGCATATCCATTTCGCTCACGATGTTTGCGGTATCGTCTACATCAAGATCGATGCGAAAACTAAAGAAGTGCTGATGTGTTGGTGCGATCACATTCTGTTGGATGAGGCCGCCATACATTTGTCCAGTACTTGCTGCATTCACCGTTGTGTCTTGCACGGCCTTTGGAAGTAGGAGTCCTGTGAGTTGCACTTCTGTTTTTATGGAGCCGTCCAATCCGAACACGTAGCCAATGCTATAGTCGTAGTTGCCAACGGTGGCAACATGAAGCACGACGAGTTCTCGGTCGCGTCTACCAATCGTCTTCCCGTTGTCGTAGGTATGTCGCCACAAAATGCCTGCATCGCGTTCGAACAACGCAATAGTATTCTTTCGTTCTGTAACAGCACCTCGAGAGGTTGTAAAGAGGGCGGGAAGGAACGTTGCGTTCGAGGGGGCGTCTACGCCGGGAACGAGTGATGACGAGAGTTGACCAAGGCCATACTCACCAACATCAAAGGCGGCACGCCAGAACCATGACTGCGTGGTGTCGCCATAGGGCACTACCATTTCTCCAAGATTCATGCGATAGGCAATCGATCGTTCGTGTGCGCCATCTACGACGCGCACGGTATGGATTGTGAGGCCTTCTCGTGGATTCATCGACACGCGAAATCTCCACTGATGCCATGCAACCTCGTTCCCTTTCATTGCGATTCGTGCATCGGAGGGTTGCGCACTGCGCATTGAATTTTTTGATGCGATGCGTTGAAGTTCTGCGGGAGAGCTAATTGGAGTTGGGACGGGAGCTTTGGGTCGGTCCGAGAATTCCATCACCACATGTCGTGTAAGATCTACCAGAGCTTCCACGCCTTCAAGAGGTCGGTCGAATGTTGCGAGTGGACCGTTACGTTGGTACGTGACGGTGCGCATCATGCGTGTTCCGAAGGAGCCGATACTAATACCAGAGGCCCATCCATCCACGTACACATCGCTGGGTTGTAGTTTCCTGCGAGTGAGGGCACTTTGCCAGCGTTTATCGGCGCGCACGATGGAGTCCATCTGAACGTAATCTTCGGTTGTAAGGGAGGGCTCGACTTTATCAATGCGTCGCCACTCGGTCAGTTCGTTCTGTTTCGCATCTATGAATACTTCATACGTCGCGTTAGCTGCATCGTCGAACAGCACACAAAAGATCTCGCGCGGTAGCGAGGTATCGGAGCGGAGGACGGCCGACTTTGACGGCTCCCGTAACTGAACGCTTACGAATCTCATCGACGGTTTCCAGCGCGAATCGTGTAATACCAACGATGTCGCGGAAGAGAGTTCTTTCTTTGATGCAGGCGTAAGTGGGTGCACGCGTGCTGTAGGGGCCGCCATGGATGGGAGGCTGGAGAGGCAACACAGGGTTGCTACGAGGATGCAGGCATTCTTCATGGGTACAAAATAAAAAAGCCCCACGCCGTAAGGGCGGGGGGCTTTAAAATAGACCTGGCGACTACCTACTCTGCCACACCAGTTCAGATGCAGTACCATCGGCGCAACGGGGCTTAACTTCTCTGTTCGGAATGGGAAGAGGTGTGTCCCCCGCGCTATTGTCACCAAGATTAATGTTCGTATGAGTGGATTGCGTGAGATCGATTTGGATTGGTTGTCATCCTGCTTCGATCTCTCGTCTCACATCACATGGTCATGATGATGCGGAATCGGATCGTCGAGACAGAATCAGAAGAATACATCGCACGTTTAATGACATGTGTAGAATCACCTGCCGCAGGAGACGCATCGCCTTTTGTCGATGCTGACTCCCGCTGTTGGGTCCGTTACCGGAGTACCAACAAGCAAGAATTAATGGTAAGTCCTCGGACTATTAGTACTTCTCGGCTCCACACATTACTGTGCTTCCACCTGAAGCCTATCAACCGGGTCATCTCCCCGGGTCCTTACTAGTTGGGATACCTCATCTTGGAGTGGGTTTCGCTCTTGAGATGCTTTCAGAGCTTATCCTTCCCGGACGTGGCTACTCTGCTATGCTACTGGCGTAACAACAGATGCACCGTCGGTCCGGTCATCACGGTCCTCTCGTACTAATGACGACTCTCCTCAAGTATCCTGCGCCCGCATAGGATAGGGACCGAACTGTCTCACGACGTTCTGAACCCAGCTCACGTACCGCTTTAATCGGCGAACAGCCGAACCCTTGGGACCTTCTCCAGCCCCAGGATGCGATGAGCCGACATCGAGGTGCCAAACCTTGCCGTCGATGTGAACTCTTGGGCAAGATCAGCCTGTTATCCCTAGCGTACCTTTTATCCTTTGAGCGACGGCCCTTCCACGCAGTGCCGCCGGATCACTAAGACCTGCTTTCGCACCTGTTCGGGATGTCTCCCTCACAGTCAAGCTCCCTTCTGCCTTTGCACTCTACGTACGATTACCAACCGTACTGAGGGAACCTTTGTAAGCCTCCGTTACCTTTTAGGAGGCGACCGCCCCAGTCAAACTGCCCACCTAGCACTGTCCCCGCGGATCCACTCCGCCGGGTTAGAATCCGGTCACAACAAGGGTGGTATTTCACCATTGACTCCACAAGCCCCGCAAGGCCTGCTTCGCAGTCTCCCACCTATCCTACGCATGTTGTAACCAAACCCAATACTAAGCTGCAGTAAAGGTGCATAGGGTCTTTCCGTCCATATGCGGGTAACAGTCGTCTTCACCGGTACCACAATTTCGCCGAGCCCGTGCTTGAGACAGTGCCCAGATCGTTACACCATTCGTGCAGGTCGGAACTTACCCGACAAGGAATTTCGCTACCTTAGGACCGTTATAGTTACGGCC
>JBBRES010000123.1:0-7712 GCA_038202665.1 Kapaibacterium sp. (SeqCode)
GGCGTGGACAAGCATGGGCGGAGAAATGTTGCCGGTAGAGGTAACCATCATGCCCGGCGCAGAAAAGCTCACACTCACTGGAAAACTCGGTGATGTGATGAAGGAATCGGCTGTTACGGCACTCTCCTACTTGCGCTCGAATTTTGCAGCCTTTGGATTGGACGCAGACTTTTCGAAGGGGAAAGAAATCCACATTCACGTCCCCGAAGGAGCAATACCTAAGGACGGTCCATCTGCAGGCATCACGATGACGCTGGCCATGCTCAGCGCCGCATCGGGCAAAGCACTCCGTGGAGACCTTGCGATGACGGGTGAAGTGACTCTTCGTGGCAACGTCTTACCGATTGGTGGACTGAACGAGAAGCTCCTCGCCGCGAAGCGCTTTGGCGTCAAAACCGTCTTCGTACCAAAAGCCAACCAAAAGGACGTTGAAGAGATTTCTCCGGTGGTAACGAAGAACTTGCAGATCATTTACGTGGAAAAGATCTCAGACGCTGTTCCGTTCGCATTCCGCCAAAAACCGTTGCGAACCGTACCGGCAAAGAAGGCCGTGAAACCAGCGGGTAAGAAAGTGGTAAGTCGTAAGAAATGAACGATTTGGAAATAAACTGAACGACCCGTACCTTTGTTGTCTTGACTACGAACTAAGCACTCAGGAGAAGACCATGGCCAAGAAAGGCGCACGCGTGATTATCACGGTAGAATGTACGGAAGCCAAAAAAGAAGGCAAGCCGGCATCGCGCTATACGACGATGAAGAACAAGCAAAACACGACAGAACGTCTTGAACTCAAAAAGTACAATCCGTTTCTTCGTCGTCATACTGTTCACAAAGAAGTACGATAAGCGATCACTCTTTACTCGGACGAATGCGTTCGAGTTTTGAGCTCACGGCTTGGGAAAGTTCGATGCCACGGGCATTGCAGAAGTTCATCAACGCGATGAAGACATCCGCAGCTTCTTCTGCAGTATGAACGTCATCAGGTGTACTTCCCTTCCAACGCTTCTTCTCGAGGTTGGCTAACTCGCCGGCCTCGCCACAGAGTTCCAGACAAAAGAATTCTGGCGGACGTTGAAGAAAACATTCTTGCTGATATGTATCGAAGGCCTTCTGGATTCCCGGAAGGCCTTCGTTCGTTTGGAGGATCGTGGCTTCACACAGGTGGTGTACGCTCATACTTCTTCGTCCCCTTCATCGGTGTCGAGTGCTCCACCTTCTCGAATGCGATAGCCCACGCCTCGTATGCTTTGGATGACGCTCGGATGTCCAGGGCGCTCCACCTTCGAGCGTAGTCGTTTGATGTACACGTCAATAATGTTCGACTCAGGATCGAAGTTGTGCTTCCATACATGTTGCATGATCATACTTCGGGAAAGGATGCGATTCTTATGCCGCATCAAATACTCCAGAAGCGCATACTCCTTTGTGGTCAGCTCTATTTCTTTCTCGTCACGATACGCAAAGTGCGTGACCATGTCCAATGTCAGATCTCCGCACTGCAGCTTTGTGGTCTTCTCTGTACTCGAACGCCTGAGAATTGACCGCAGACGCGCCGCCAGCTCTTCAAAGTGGAAGGGCTTGGCAAGATAGTCGTCTGCCCCAAGGTCCAGCCCCTGGACCCTATCCTCCATGGTCCCTCGTGCCGTTAGCATAAGCACAGGCGTTGCCTTGCCGTGGTCGCGCAAGGCGCCAAGCACAGAATAGCCGTCCAGCTTGGGCAGCATCACGTCGAGCACGATGGCGTCGAAGTGATTGTTCAAGGCTAACTCGAGTCCCGCTTCGCCATCGGCGGCGGTCTCTACGATGTAGCGTTCCTCCTCAAGACCTCGCTTGATGAAGCTCGCTACCTTACGTTCGTCTTCAATCACAAGAATGCGCATGAAGCGAATATACTCACAGGCCTATCTTTGTGCTATGGCATGGACGAACATCATTGGACAAGACCGCATTAAACTTCTGCTGCAGCGGATGATCCTCGAGCAGAGACTACCGCAGGCACTGCTCTTTACGGGCATGGCCGGCACGGGAGCGGTTGGCCTGGCCATCGAATTTGCACGCACCATGAACTGTCTGACTCCCCTGCGAACGCCTGCAAGTATTGATGCCTGTGGCACATGTAGGTCGTGCGTGCAGTTCCGACACCTCGGTCATCCCAATCTTCGTCTCACGGTGGCATTGCCAGCCGGGAAGGGCGGCGAGGCGGAGTCCGACATGAAGAGCGACGTGATAGAGGAACTCAAGAATCAATTGCAGGCACTTGCCGACGACCCGTATTACGAAGTTCGTTTGCCGAATGCCACGCAGATCAAGATCGGTGCCATTCGCGAATTGAAGCGTACGCTCACGCTGAGTGCAGCGCAAGAAGGTGGACGTCGTGTGTGCTTGATCGTGAACGCAGACGAGATGACCACCGAAGCATCGAATGCCTTTTTGAAAACACTCGAAGAGCCGCACGACGGAGTAACGATTATACTTACCACGGAACGACCTGAGCGCATGCTGCAGACGATCTCGTCTCGGTGTCAGGAAGTGGTGATTCCCCCGCTTGGCGACGACCTCCTTGCCGATGCCTTACACGATCGCGACAACATCGCTGTCGCAGATGCAACACTGATCGCATCGTTTGCTCAAGGAAGCTACACGCGTGCGCGGTCGTTCATGAACGAAGACATGCGAGCTTACAGGCAAGACGTGGTGGATCTCTTGAGACTTGCGTTAAAAGGTCAAGCCTTCAGAATCCCACTCACCAATGCGTTGTCTGAGATTGCAGAAGGCAAAGACAAGGTGAAGATTGAAATGATGCTGTCGCTTCTTCTTCTTTGGTTGCGCGATGCGTATTCAATTGTGAAAACAGGGTCGTCTGCGTCTATCATGAACATCGACCAGCGCGACGCCCTCGAGAAGTTCGCTTCGAGTTTCGGAAATGCCGACTATCCCCGCGTACTGAGATCTATTGAACAATCCGTCCGCCTACTTCATCGAAACGTGAACCTTACACTCGTCCTCTTGCCACTCTTGTTGGATGTGCGAAGAGTATTCCATGAAGCACGTTCGGCCACTTTGCGAGCATCCTGATCTATGTCCGTTCGTCACGCCTTCCTCTTGTTTGTTGTGTTCCTGATTGCAAGCTCTGCATTTGCACAGCAGCGCTCTCTAATCTTACATCGCGTGAATACCGATTCATTTCCGAGAATCAAGGCCGAGCTCTATCGATTCGATCCAAAGACTGGCGCGAACATACCATTCTCCAGCTCTGATATCGAAGTAACGGAAGATGGACTGAAGCGAACGGTCTCGGCTGTTCGTTGTCCGGAAGGTGGAACGCGAAATGATGTTTCGTCCGTGCTCACGATTGACGTGAGTGGTTCGATGTCGAGAGGTGGACCGAACATCGCACTCGCGCGAGCCGCTGCAAAAGCGTGGATTGACGCCCTCACTCCGGGCTCAGAGTGTGCTATCACATCGTTCGATGACCATCACTACGTCAACATCGATTTTACCAGCAACACACAACGTCTCACAGAAGCTCTACCAGGTCTTGCTCCTCGGGGAGGAACGAACTACAACGAAGGGTTCATTGGAGAACCATTCGGTGGACTCCGCATTGCAGCGAGTGGCACGAAGAAACGAGTGATGGTGTTTTTAACAGACGGCCAGGGTGTTGTGTCGCCTGAACGAATCATCGCACAAGCCGAACGCGATAGTGTGACCATTTATTGCGTGTCACTTGGGATGATCATGCCGCAAGTATTGCGCGATATCGCAGAGAGTACCGGCGGAATCTTTTTCGAGAACGTTACTACATTGGATGAGGCAGTTCTTGCCTATCGACGTATCTACGAGATCGTTACTGGTATTGGACCTTGTGAAGTCGAATGGGTGAGCACGACGTCGTGCAATGCTCTACGCGCAGTGCAAATCACGGTCGACAAGTCTGTTGTAACGACAAAGTTCGACGCTCCCGACTCGGCCGTTGCACGCCTTCAATTGAATCCGTCTACGCTTTCGTTCGGAGTGGTGCCAACAGCAACAACTCTTGGTCGTGAAGTCACGATCACTGCAGAGAACAGCGACTTCACCATCACCGGTGTACTACGTTCTGGTAATGACAGATTCCGATTCATGGATACAGTCTTTCCCGTGAGTTTGAAGCGCGGACAAAATGTAACGTGGCGTTTGGAGTATGGGGCAGCGGACACAACGTACGCCACTGCGAGATTTGATGTGATCACCGATATATGTCCGGGAACGTCTATCTATGCCGTTGCTGGATCCAACACGCAAGCCCCTCTCAAGCCAACACTCCGTGTTGTTTCCCCGAACGGTGGTGAACGGATCATTGCCGGCTCGTCCACTATGCTTCGCTACGATGGGATTCCACCAGACGTACCTGTTAAGCTCGACGTGAGTACTGATGGAGGGATAACGTGGAAGCAAGCCGGCTTTGACGTTCGGAACTACGGCATGCTTTGGACCGCGCCGTACATTCGCAGCGAACAGTGTTTGCTGCGAGTAACGCAAGAGCAAACGGAGCAGCGCACGCGAACGAATGGTGCGATCATGCAGATCACGGACGAGCATATTCGCTCAGTTCGATTCTCACCCAACGGCCGATACATTCTTACTACCGGTTGGGAAGAGCAACGCGACAGTTCACACATCCTTGGTCATTCGCGCCTGTATGATGCCACAACTGGTACTCTTGTACGCAACTTCGATGGTGGAGAGTTCGCCCGCTTCACACCTGATGGTTCATCCATTGTAACATGGGGCAGCGGCTCTGTAATCCTCTGGAATACCACTAGTGGTGATCAGATGTGGAAGCGTGCATTGCTGACGATTGGCGTTCCGCCAAAGAACATCGAAGTATCGAAGTCGGGAACCGTGTTGCTTGTGGCGGGCGGCAAAGGAGACACAACCTACGTGCTCGATGCAAAGACTGGAAAAGAAATGTCCCGACTTCCACGTGCCGATAAAAACATCATGTGGGCGACAATTTCCCCCGATGGAAAGATGGCGGCTGTTTGCGATGCAGACAGTTCGGTCCATCTCTACAACACCGTGAACGGTAGCCTTCTGAAGTCACTACGTGAAGATCGAGTCAGTACGTTCTACCGCGCCACCTTTAGCCCTCGCGATCCCCTTCTGGCCATTACATCAAACAAGGGCACCACAAGTCTGTGGAATGTTACGAATGGACTGAAGTTTCGCGACGTTGCACAACGTCAGTACATCAACGACAACACATACATCGCTTTCTCGCCGGATGGGTCTCGCATGATCGTGGAGACAGGCAAAGACCAAACGAAGATCTTTGAAGTGCAATCGGGCAAAGACTTGATCACTATCCAACGCGTGCCTGATGAAGGTGGAGTGTCTGACGCTGTGTATAGTCCAGACGGACAGTTTATTGCGTTGAACACGATGTCGAAGACCACCGTGTACGAAGCAGCAAATGGTATTGCAATGGGCACGTTCCCTCGATTTGACGGACTTCCTGCGTTTTCCAACGATGGGTCGATGGTCGCTGTCATCAGCTCTACATCTACCGTAGACGTCTATCCCGTGAAGGGCAGAATTTTTCAACGTGATGAAAGCGACGCACTTTGGACGATCATCAAGCCCGAGCCTGTACTTGCCGACGTTCGTTTTGGAACTCGCTTTGTGGGAAGTGCTCGAGATTCCATCGTAATTGGTGCGATCAAGAACAAAGGTGATGCACCGTTTACCATCAGGTCTCTTAGAATTGATGGGACATTGAACACAGAATTCGCGGTCTTGTCTACACCACAACGTACACTTGCACCCGGCGAACAGATTGATGTCGAGTACAGCTTCCAACCGCAACAGGAAGGTGAACGTGCAGCAGCCATCGTCTTAGAAACGGATATCGGCACGATGCGCTCCCGCATTACCGGACGTGCGATTGCACCGAGTCTTTCGTTGAACGTGAAGAACGTCGACTTCGGCGCCACGAATGTTGGGCGCACGAAGTCGTTTGCTCCGTCGCGCTTCCTTCGCAACGCATCACGTACTCCGATCACCATCACCGGTATGACCATCATTGGACCGAATGCGTCGTCGTTTGCTGTGCAGTTTCCAGGATCGTTTACACTTGCACCAGGGGAATGGCGCGAGATCCCAATGTCGTTTAGTCCTGCCGTCGAGGGCCGCCTTTCCACCCTCGCAGAAGTCACCTACAAAGAATCTCAAGAACCGCTCCAGTTCACAATGTCGGGCAAGGGTGGCGAGGAACGATACACGCTTGTAGATCCCACAACATTCCGCTCTGTGATGTTGCCAACAGCTGTGATCCCGCCAGTTGGTACGTTTACAACAGGTGTGTATGATATCGTAGGACTCACGGCCGGATATGTGCCACACAAGAATGTGATGATCATTGCAGGTGGTGCGTTGCCGCTCCCAAACAGATGGCTCGGTGCTACAGGTTACAATGCATCTCTCAGCTATGCGTACTCGCTGGGTGTTAAAACGGGGTTCGTGATCAACGACAAGCTCGTTGTTGGAGGTGGGTATCAGATCGGACAGAGCACGTATGATCAAGATTACTCTGAGCCCATCGAATCGCGAATCGTGTTCAATGCCTTCTATGCAACGGCCGGATATGGTGACGATGATTCTCGATTGAATGCATACCTCGGCTATGGATTCAAACACCATATGACGGCGTACGAAGGCGACTTTATGGCCGATGCCACGATCGTTGGCCTTGCGTTTGACAAACGAGTGTCTGAACACTGGAAGATTTGCAGTGAGGCATTCTTTATGCGAACGATGACGTTCGTTCCAATCACCATTACGGCCCGTTACTTTGAGAAGAACTATGCTCTCGAGTTTGGTTTCACTGTTATTGGTATTTCTGCCTCAGGTGCGGCAGCCGCATCATTCCCCGTCGTTCCTATGCTTACGTGGGTTCAACGCTGGTAGTCTCGGCGCGCAGTGCTACCATGGCCGTTGCCTTCTTCCATGCCTCATGCAAGCGTGCCGGCGCATTCCACGGTAAGATCACAGACGAGAACAACGCAAGATCGCTTATTGCAAAACTCGCCTGCTCTTCTGCAGTAAACCCGAGTCCGGTATTGACAGGACGCACCTCACCGAGTTCAATTCCCGCGTGGATGAACGGGAGTGCATACGGAATGTGAGCAATCATGGCCCACGTAGCAAGTGAGCGATACGGGCTGCCAGTTCGAGCGGCAATACGCGCAGTGTTATGTGTTTCGGGCGTTCCGAAATACCGAGTCGCAAATGGCTCATCAATCGAACGTTGCAGAAACTCCTCCATGCGCTCTTCGTTATGTGCGTCCAACGGTAGATAACCCACAACAGCGTCGTAGCCGGCCTTGCGACTCTCTTCCTCGATAAAGAAGTTCTCTTCCCACAGCATAAAATCTGGTTTGCGAGAACGCGCCTCTTGTATCACTCGACGTTGCAATTCTTCCGGAAGCGCATGTCCCATATCGATAAGTGCGCCATCGATATCGAATCGCTCAATGTACTGTGGAATAATCGAGGCAACGTGATCCCACGCGTCGTGCTGCCTATAGACTGGCAGATCGAGCGTTGTATCATACATGCGCACAGTGTTATAGGCCATGTATGGAAAGTGAGGATGGTTGTGCAGTTTCAGATACGTCACGTCTGACCACGCAGGCTGCGGATCGTCTGGAGGCCAGTCTGCAAAGGCACCA
>JBBRES010000124.1:0-7367 GCA_038202665.1 Kapaibacterium sp. (SeqCode)
CCTGCGACGTTTTCCAAAACCCTTTTGGGATGGATGGAATGGTGGCTTGGACGTCGTCTTGGCTCGTTGAGCATCGACTCGACATTATCAATACGGTGGGCGAAGTTCTTGCATCAACGACATGGCATCATGCAAATGGACAGTTGCATTCGGGAGTCGTATCTCTTGCCGAGTTCAATCTTCCAGCCGGAGTCTACGTGATGCGCCTTTCGTCCTCGGAAGGCATCGCATCCATCCTTGCTGTCGTGCTATGATGCACCGCGCAGAGCTGCTGACGTTCTACGAAGAGGATGTGCACCGCAACGGCGCCACAGCACTTGAGCTAGAACATTCCGACGAGCATTTTTCTTCCGTTGAAGAAGTTTGGCTTGCCATTCTGGACGAACGGATAGGTCCGCGCTTCATCGCCTATTGGAGCGCCATTGCACAAGAGCACGGCACATTTCAAGATGTGTTCCGTCGGTTCTTTGTCCGCATGATCGACAGTGTGCGTGAAGACGAGATCCGCTATGGATGTCCGCTCTTCGGTTTACTTCACGAACTCTCCTCCGTCG
Source organism: Kapaibacterium sp. (SeqCode) (assembly GCA_038202665.1). Classification (GTDB taxonomy): domain Bacteria; phylum Bacteroidota; class Ignavibacteria; order Kapaibacteriales; family Kapaibacteriaceae; genus Kapaibacterium. The sequence continues at coordinate 555 of JBBRES010000124.1, forward strand.
ACGAATCGTATCGCTTACGAATGCTCGTGATCATCGACGAGATGATAGACGTGTGTAGAACGCTCATCAAGCGCGGCATTGAGCGCGGAGAGCTGTTGGAATCAATCGATGTGGATGCCGTTGCAACGTGGATTGTTGCGTCTGTTGAAGGTGCGTGGGGAATTGCAAAAGTGTATGCAACGAAGGACGCGCTTCGCACCGCGCTCTTAGGAATCCAGACGGCACTCGAGGCCATGAAGCCTACCGACAAACTCAGGTAACACATTGTGGGCACTAGATGTGCGCGCACTCACCGCACCAACGTGCTTTCTGCAAGGAAGACATGCGTTGCTGGAGACGCTGTGACTTCAAAAATTCCGCAGGGCCTTCGTGTACTCGAACGTGAGTGCTTCTTGCAGAGCGCTCTGAAATGCAGCACTGCGCTGTGGTTGTGCATGTTCGAATCGAAACTCGAAGGTAAGGCCGCTGGCATCTTTGATCGACGAAGCATAGACCTCTGCATTCACTTCATAGTAGCTCGTACCTTCTTCGTCGGGTCCGCCCAGTTTGTTCAGCGAAATGTTGATTGTTGCCGTTCCCGAGCTAATAGATTTGATGTGTACTTGTGAATCCACAGACTTGCCTTGTATGATGTGACAAGAAACTTACGACATCTCCTGAACGTGAGGCATTTATGTCGATATTCGATTCTATTCCAAGAGTGAAGAAGCTTTTTCAGCGTGGTGTTGTGTTTCAAGGAGTTGCGTATGCAACGGATGTTCATGCGTTTGATCGTTGGAATGATGCTCACAGGCAGTGGTGCTGCCGTTACAGCTCAGACAAGTACGTTGCTTGCCGATGTAGAACTGGGCACGTCGTTCGTGCTCTATTTCTCTGTAACGTCAATCGACGGCCGGTATACTGCATGCGTTGTCGACACAATAGGTGTCCTACGGCTTCAATCATATCCCAATGAGCGTCGAGACACGGTGGCCATTCCGGACTCTGTGAGGAATGTGCAGGCTTGGGGCTTTGTGTCGAATCGACTTCTTCTCTCCTACTCATCGCGGACACAGAACGAACATTGAAAGTCTGATTCTATGGCAAACATCCTTACGGATCTCTTTAACCTGCAGAGAGGTGAAGAGGACAAGCAGAAGACGTTAGAGATTGTAAAAGGCAACATCTCCTTTCGAGGGGCAAACCTCTGGATATTGGCCTGTGCTATCATGGTTGCCTCTGTTGGACTTAACGTAAACTCTACAGCCGTCGTTATTGGGGCAATGCTCATATCGCCATTGATGGGTCCGGTGGTTGGAGCGGGCTTCGCATTGGGAGTGTACGACTTCCGCTTGTTAAGAAGGTCGTTGATTGATCTCTTCGTTGCGACTGCCGTCAGCCTCATTGTTGCGACTCTCTACTTCTATCTTAGTCCGTTCAAGGAAGTGCAGTCTGAAATGTTAGCACGCACCTCTCCTAACATCTACGATGTGCTCATTGCGTTCTTTGGTGGGCTCGCGGGCGTGATTGCAATGACGAGAGTTGAAAAGGGAAATCCGATTCCTGGTGTTGCCATTGCAACAGCCTTGATGCCGCCGCTATGCACAGCGGGCTATGGTCTCGCAACTGCAAACTGGAGCTTCCTATGGGGTGCCTTGTTCTTGTACAGCATCAACTGTGTGTTCATCTGCATCGCCACGTATAGCATTGTCAAGTATCTGCAATATCCTGCGGCAAAGCAGATAACCGTGCAACGTCAACGGCAGGTGAAGTTTGTTGTTACCGCTATCGTCGTGATAATGCTCTTGCCGAGCGCCTATTTTGCCTTTAATCTGTACAAGGAGCAGCAGTACAACCAAATGGCAGATAGCTTTATCGACAAAGAATTCGTGGGGAATGGAAGTACGTTGGTGTATAAGAGGATCGACTATACAGTGGGCACGAAGACAATCGAATTGGCCTTTCTCAAGAAGGGATTTACCAGTGCGGAAGTGCAGCATCTTAACGAAAAGCTCAAAAGTGCCGGGTTGCTGAATACGAAACTGATTATCAGACAAAACTCTTCAGACAATATGCGAAGCCTTAAGAGGGACATTCTGAACGAAGTCTACAAAAAGGATAATAGTCTGAGTGAAAAAGACAAAAGTATAGCTCTCTTGGAGCAAAAAATTGAAGAGAACACTTTCGACAACAAACAGCTGTTGGCAGAAGTAAAAGTTCTGTTTCCGTCAATTCAATCCGTTGCGGCATCAAGGCAGAATATTGCATCTCACGATAGTGTGAGAACCGCCACCATACTCATGTACAGCGTGAAATCGAAGCTCAATCGAACAGATAGAGAAAAGCTAAGAAACTGGATGCGTACGAGAATGGATGTAGACAGTATTGATCTTGTAGAGACAAGGGACTAAATGAATATCTATACGGCAATTGTAACGCTCATTTGTCTTTCGGCAGGTTTCGCCTACATCAATCAAAAGGTATTGAAGCTCCCTTTTGTCATTGGATTGTTTCTACTGTCCACCGTGCTCTCACTTGCTATTGTTAGCTCGAGATTATGGGTGACGTTGCCGTTCAAGGACATTGAACAGGCGATGGCTCGTGCAGATATTGATTCGATCATCCTAGATGTACTTCTAGGCTTCTTACTTTTCGCTGGTGCATTGCACACAAACTGGAAGGGCCTGAGGAAGCATATAAAACCAATTGCGACGTTTGCCTTGGGCGGCGTCATCCTCTCTACCATCGTCATCGCTGGTCTATTGTATGGCGCCTCCCAATTGTTGGGCGTACAGTTGGACGTTATCTATTGCCTGTTGTTTGGCGCCCTTATTTCGCCCACCGACCCCATTGCAGTGATGGGCATCCTGGCGAAGGCGAATGTCCCGAAGAGCATTGAAGAGAAGATCGTTGGAGAAAGTCTCTTCAATGACGGCGTGGGTGTTGTTGTGTTTATCGCGCTATTGGACACTTTGAAGTCCGGCGTGTTTAGTCTGACCCATTTCGAATTGCTCTTTGTAGAAGAAGCGGTGGGTGGCATTCTAGCAGGGCTGGTATTGGGCTATGCGCTGCATCTCTTCTTAAAATCGATAGACCATTATGAGACAGAAATACTTCTAACACTCGCATTCGTCATGGGTGGTTACGCCTTGTGCAACTACATTCATGTGTCGGGTGCGTTGGCAATGGTAGTTATGGGACTGATGGTTGGGAACTACAATCAAGACGTCGCCATGAGCGACATAACGCAAGAATACGTGTACAAGTTTTGGGAATTGGTTGATGTTATTCTCAATGCCGTTCTCTTCATCCTCATTGCGTTTGTTGTGATCGTGATTGATTTCAACAGCTACTACATAGCCCTAGGTGTTATCTCGATTTTCATTGTCTTGCTTGCGAGGGCCATTGTAGTCTATGCCCCGCATTTGTTGTTCCCGAGACTGCTGAAGCTTGACAAGAAAGAGGCGAAGCTGATTACATGGGGTGGTCTACGAGGCGGGCTTTCACTGGCGCTTGTTTTGTCGTTGCCAAACAGTGAGGCAAAGAACATACTCGTCATTGCCACCTACTTCTGTGTGCTGTTCAGCATTCTTGTGCAAGGCCTCACGATTGAGCGTCTTGCCAAGTCGAGCTGACGTGCTACAGGCCAACAACGACAAAAGCCGCACCTCAAAAAGAGACGCGGCTTTGTGTGTGAGCCAACTATCGGACTTGAACCGATGACCTGCTGATTACAAATCTCCATGACAATAGGACTGGAGAAGCTATCGTGACAATGCGGTACCAATATGGTACCAATAAATGCATGAACTTGCCGATTGAACAGGTCTACTTTGTAGGGAATCAAAACAGAATTTGGAAGCGCGTGTTTGCTGGTCCAGTATTGAACTTAGGGTCGTACTTTGCAAGTGCTAGGTCTGTGACCGTGGACAATCAGAATGTGATTCATGTTTCTGGAATATGTAGAGGCCTGACAGAAGTACCAGGTGACGATTCATTCGTTGCGACACTGAATGCAGATGGAGCGTTAACTGAGAGTCGAGTAGTACTTGCACGGAAGGAAGGCGCTCCCGATCCTTCGTGTAGCAGTTATTTTGACGATAATCATATTCAGATGATTGCGTGCTACGCTGACAAGAAGTCTGTGATAGGTTCAACTTGCCGAATTGGACAGCCCCCATTCAGTAGTGGAATCACTTTCTGCCAGATGTGCAGCCAAGAGAAAGGTCAAAAGATTGGAGCAAGGTGGCAATGTCTGGCTGAGGCATCTCATTCGGAGGAACGTGTGTTTAGCGAGATATCATATTCTCAACACGGGTCTGTATTCGGAAGTGAAGTCATTGATAAGCTGAATCGACTTAGCGTGAAGGCTTCAAGTTCATTGGCAGATGTTCGATTGACATTGACGTCAATACCAGATCCTTGTAGAATTGTCAGACTGAAGAACGTGCATATTGAGAAGGAGCCGATCGATACCGATTGTCCCGGGGGCAGCGATCCATTGAATAGTTACCTGAATGGAACTACCCACGGTAAGGCCACTATTGGTCCCAATCCCTGCTGGCCATGAAGGGGCCCAATCCCCTGGAGATTTTTCTGCATCATTTTAAACATTGAGGTCCTCATGAACCCCACTGAGAAGATCCCTAGTATCCTCCTTTTCACCGCAGTTCTCGTACTAGGTGTTGTAGGCGCTTTCTCCCAGATCACTAAAGTGGCCGGGTATCCAAGATTCAATTATACAGGCGAGCACCTGTCTTTCACCAGCCTGAGTACGGGCATAATCGCGGGTGCATTTCACCGATATGGAACATTGTCCACAAGAGATTCTGGTTCAACCTGGACGACGTACGCTGTTGATTCATTGAAGTCTCGTGCTGGCAAGTTGAACTCGATCGTGATCGACACTAGCGGATATGGGTGGAGTGTGGGTGAAAAAGTAGCCATGTTCACAACGAACTATGGGAACTCGTGGAAGCAGATCGGCTATAAGTCCACAGACAGTATCGCCGTTGAGCTTTCAAAAGTGATTCTAAATGACGTTTGTACGGTGGGCGACTCTATGGTCTGGATTGCTGGTGGGATGATTCACCTGCTGTTTTCAAGTGATATGGGTGCAACATGGAATCGAATTCCTTGCTATGGTAATGAGGAGGGAGTGGCCTTATCAGTGCAGTTTGTAACTCACGCGCACGGTTGGGTGGTGTTTAAGAGTTCTATGAACCTGTATGAAACAATTGATGGCGGATCGACATGGTCCAAGATTGGAGATGGTCGTACGTTTCGAGATGTGCAGATGGTCAATGATTCACTTGGTTGGGGTTCGTCAAATAGGTCCATTGTTAAGACAACGGATGGAGGACATACATGGAATGTTGCCTTCAAAGATCCACTTGAATTCGAGTTAGTCCTTACACACTATCAAGACAAGCGAGTGTGGTGCGCTCCGCTTGATTGGGCAAGTCTCGGCAGATCTGTACACGTGTATTCATCGACTGATGGAGGGGTGAGATGGGACACCGTGAAAGGGACTAAGAACTACGGCTATCGCGATATATGCGCTGCAGATTCAAACATTGTTTATGGAATTGTGGACGATGAATTGTACGCCATTAAATTCAATGGCCCAATTGATACAACTACATCCATTGGACGTGAACATGAAGCAGAGTCTGCTGACGGTTTCTACTATGACGCTGATGCGGAGAGGTTTCGCTATTTCGGATCTGCCCCACTTCACGAAGTCATTGTTTCTAGTTCGCTGGGCGAATTGATATTCATGACATTGGAACCAAATGGAACTTTACGCGAGATAGTAGATACATCACATTTGCCGAGTGGCTTGTATCTCATTCGGTACCGCGTAGGTGATCACTGGAGTACGAGGGGTGTCGTGTTGATGCGTTAGTGGAAATTCCGCGTAAAGTGACCACCTAATTCCGCGGCAAAGTGCCACCATTTTCCGCGTCAAACTGACCACCTGTGTGAGGGTGAAAAGATACTGAGTTCAGTCGTCATGTTCGGTTGAAGTTGAGAACAACTCGCGACCGATCATGGCAAACACACCGATCCCTTAGAGTCAACTCAGACAAGTAGTAGAGCTGCACGACCAAGGAGTGCCGAAGCTCCAGGCCAGTACCGCATCAGGACTGCCACGCAACACCGTAAAGAAACACCTCACCCTCTTTTACGGAACTCAAGACAACGTGGGATGTGCTCTCAGGCCTTAGTGACAAGGAGCTTCATGAGTTTCTCCGGCTTGAGCAGGTGATAAAACTTGACACACGTCTCAAGGTACTGCACGAATTCTTTAAAGAGAACGACAAGAAGCCGTCGCAGTGCGGGATGACGCTAGGGCGCCAAGTTCATGCACTATACGCGCGAATACGAGAAAGGCTACTGTACAACGGCCTTATATATGCACTACCGTTTGTGCAAGCGCCGAGCATCGAAAAGCTCTTCTCACGTCTCAAGTTTGCAAAGGCCGACGGATCGTATCTCAAAGAGCTTGTCAAGATGGAGAAGCAGAATCTGCCTCTCATCGAAGACCAGCACGGGAAACGCTCCACGCTCATCACTTCACAAGTGCTGGTGGCGCAGTGGTAGGAAGTGATCGGCAAACAATCCATTGCGAATGCTGTTTTAGACCGCATCACTGTCCACGCACACCAGATGGAACTCTTGAAATTGTAGGCGAATCACTGCGAAAACGTCGCGACACGCCACCCACAAAAACACTCAAACAACAAGCTGATACTTTGATTCACCAACAACGGCGCTCAGAGCAACTTTTAGCTCCAAACGCACATCAACTTTTAGGTGGTCACTTTGACG
>JBBRES010000125.1:0-7353 GCA_038202665.1 Kapaibacterium sp. (SeqCode)
GCGAATCACTGCGAAAACGTCGCGACACGCCACCCACAAAAACACTCAAACAACAAGCTGATACTTTGATTCACCAACAACGGCGCTCAGAGCAACTTTTAGCTCCAAACGCACATCAACTTTTAGGTGGTCACTTTGACGCGGAAAGAGGTGGACACTTTGTGCGGAGTCTCCACTGTACACGGTAGAACAGGGCAATAGGAGGGGCTTGTCACAACGACAAAAGCCGCACCTCAAAAAGAGACGCGGCTTTGTGTGTGAGCCAACTATCGGACTTGAACCGATGACCTGCTGATTACAAAAAAGCATGAGATTAGTGATGGAGCGGTCATTGTCGAGATACGGTACTAATCGAGATACATGAGATCGACAGACTCATCCTTGATGTAGCTGCGCAGAATGTCGAGATTGTCGCCGTACTACAGATGATTCAAGGTACCCCCAAGATTTGGAGGAGTCTACGGCCCTGGGTATTGCGATGCAAGGAGGGGAGGGGAAAGGGGGTACAGAGCGGTGAGATATAAATAAGGAGCAACCACCTCTTAAAATGGTTGCTCCTTGGAAGTCTTCAAAACTAAAATGTCAATTCAACAACATATGGTTCGAAGCAACTTCCTCCAGGTCCATACACCCCATAAGGTCGAATCTGGAGATAGAATGTTCTTCCCACTAGGCTATTGCCATACAACGCTTTGAGTTGTTGACTGAAACTGAGAAACTCATACGTCTTCTCAAGGCCACTTACTGATAGTAGCTCTTCACCACCTTCGGCAATGAATGACGTACATGAAGAATTGGATGCCTCCGTGAGTGTGAACCTGAGTGGGTAGTTTGTCACGTTGTTTGAAGTCACTGTAGCATTCAAATGCGCAGTTGAATCCCAGATTTGTGTGCTGTCTTCTGGGTTTCTTTTGTACTTCCAGAAAATACTGGCACTGGCACCCGATACAAAGTCGCTGGCCACAGACTCGTGTACTTTAAGCCTCGACACCTTGTAGGCTCCAGTCCCGACGTACTGAATATTTGAACTCTTCGCCGTGTCACACGACACCTTTGTTGCTTTGATTTCATAAACTCCAGCTGGGACGTCGGTGATGGACCAGACACCATCAGATGCTGTAGTATCAACACCATCCCATGTCGGTGAGTGAACGGTCACGACAATGCCACTAAGGTCAGTAACTGGGTTCAAATACGCATCGGTGAGCGAGGTCATTCCAGAAATCGAGTTGTCAGTTGTCGTGACAACTGGAGATGGGCTGTTTGTACAGCTGGTTTGAAGGACTGCAATAAATGCGAGTGCCACCAGTGTTCGAATGATTGTATTCATTGATGATGCCCTTTGAATGGGGGAACGAGTGTCTAATTATGGATTGACAAACATTTTTCTGCAAAGAACAGCATTTCTTGCTGATTCAAGGCAGTAAATGTATGGACCAGCATCGAAAGTAGATCTTTGATGACTGGAGGTTGGTGACTTTCAAAACAACGTCTCCAAGGCCTGTCGGCCTCACGATTGCCTTGCAATAGAAAAGCATTGGAGTCAATCTACCGCTGCGTCTTTTTAACTGCGTAGGTCGGCTGCCCTATAAACGACAAAAGCCGCACCTCAAAAAGAGACGCGGCTTTGTGTGTGAGCCAACTATCGGACTTGAACCGATGACCTGCTGATTACAAATCAGCTGCTCTACCAGCTGAGCTAAGTTGGCGGAAGAGCTACAAATATACTAACGCGGACGAATTATGCCATTCCACAAATGCAAACAAGCATGAGAAAGTATCGCAACGTGCTCTGTGGTGACGTCGTTTCCAGCCATGCAGGCCACCGCGCGCGCGTTTTGGAGGTATTTCAGATTGATGTTCGACCCCACACTTCTCGAGAGAGTATTCGTGAGCATATCGCAGATCACAGACATGGCCTTAGCACGCACATCCTCATATCCCGCAACGGGACGTTGATCGTGTACCTTCTGCCAGGGCAAAAGGCCAAGGTTGATGAAGAGCGAGAGCTGACGCCATGCGTCGGGCGATGTTGGCTCGAGAACGAACGTCGAAAATGCGGAGCGGACTTCGTCGAGCGTCCATGCGGGTGGTGGGACCGACATCTTTACGTCGCGCTCTAAACCGCGTGTGCGGACAAGCAAGACGTGTACGAGACAGTTCTGCTTGTCTACGATGTAGCTGAGAGAGTACTCGTCTTTTTTGGAATCCGTCGACCGTACAACGCATTGCAGCGCGATAAATGGTGCCGCCCCGCCCCCTGCCACCGGACCATTCGTGATGCGTGCGCTTTTTGTCGTGTTCTTGGAAACGTCCTTTGCATCGACGCGCACAACAATGTTTTTGGGAGCCGCGAGATCAAAAGCCGAACCAGCCGAGAACATCGCCTGCAGATCTACACCCGGAACGCGCAGTTGCATGTCGTGTCCGGCCATGCCCACCCGGATCGTGGTTGTGTCTAACGCGAATACGTCGTTGCCAATGCGAATCTGATAGCCACCCTTGAGACGTCGAACCTGCGTAAGACAGTCATTAGAACCATTGAATGTTGGAGGCGCTTTGACGTCGCGATCCAGCCTGTCTGATGGCCTCGGTACTGGCAGTTGCGCCAACATCGTGAAAGGTACGAGCAGGCCAACGAGTACGTGTGCGATACGCATGTTCGATCTCCTTAGAACATGTCGGGAAAGAGTCGCTCTTCGATCATCTCACACCAAATGTGTCCAATCAAGATATGTGATTCTTGAATGCGCGCGGTGACGGAAGAGGGGACGACGACGCTCGCATCGCATAACTCCAAGAGCAGTCCGCCCGTTCCGCCAAGCAAGCCCACCGTGCGCACGCCACGCTTCTTGCATTCGAGCACGGCGTTCACAACGTTGGCAGACGTGCCACTTGTGGAGATAGCCACGAGCACGTCGCCTGGCCTTCCGTATGCTTCGACGCCACGTGCAAACACATTCTCAAATCCAATGTCGTTGCCCCCCGCCGTCATAATGGAAGGGTCGACGGTAAGGGCGAGGGCGGGAATGGCGGCGCGGTTGATGTTGCTACGCAGTCGAACAACGAGTTCGGCCGCAAGATGCTGACTGTCTGCAGCGCTGCCACCATTGCCACAGAACATGATCATGTTGCGTGTAGCAGCAGCATCGCAGAGCACCGTGCCCGTGGCAACAATGCTGTTTGCACAGTTGGCGGCAAGGAGTTGTTTGGTAGAAATAGAGTCGCCAATGATATCGGCAACGCGCGTTACGTCGAAGGGTTGTGGCATCTACAAAAATAGTCAGCGCCGTGCCACCACGATGCCTCGCACAACAACACTTCCGATAACAATGGCCCCACCAATGGTTGCGTAGAGCGACGGCACTTCTCCAATTGCCAGCATCACCCACAGCGGATTCAAGAGCGGCTCGAGCATGGTGATGAGGACGGCCTCGATGGCCGATACATAACGCAAGGCGTAGGAGTACAGGATGTAGGAAATGCCAAGCTGTACCACGCCCATAAGGACGATGTTGAGGACGATCGTGGACGTCATGGGGACGGCGTCGATGAATGGCAGACAGACAATGGCCGTGATCACGTTGCCCAATAGGATGCTCTCTGGTAAACTCACACCACGCTGTGCCCGCATGCAGAGCGCAACAAAGGCAAAGGCCACACCACTCAAGATGGCAATCACGTCGCCCGCAAAATGATCTGCACTGACGCGTTCCATGAAGAACACCGCCATTCCCACCATCACAGCTGCAACGGCCACGCCGTCAATGAGGCGGAGTTTTTCCTTGGCAATAAGAGCACTGAAGATTGCAACCCAGATGGGCGCAGTGTATTGAAGCAAGATGGCATTCGCTGCCGTGGTGAGCTTCGTGGCTGTCACGAAGAGGACCACCGTTGCAACGTAGGCAAGAATGCTGCCCCATTGGGCGAGCGACCATGTTGGCGCAGGACGTCGGATGTAGGCGAGGAGGACGATGGCCGCAATAGCGCTACGTCCGCCGGCAATCGTGAGCGCAGAAAGTGGGATCGACTTGATAAAAAAACCGCCGGTGCTCCAAAGGAGAGAGGCTCCGACGAGGGCGGCAAGGCCTTTGCCGTGATGCGACAAACTCACCGCTCGAAGGTGGAAACCTGTGTGCGAGCGAAGTTCCAGGCATAGATCGCGGACTTGCCGTTAGGACCCGGAACCTTGCCATCAAAACCCATCATCACATACGACGAGTTGCCCGTTTCTGGATAGCGTTTGTCGAGCGGGACGTTAACGCTCACGATCATATCTAGAATCGAATGATCAAGCTTGACGCCTTTCATGGCTGGAAACTTGAGCTTGTCTGCACGCGCCGAACCAATCACGAAGGCATTGGGTCTGCCTTCCACGGTGTCCAATCGGTGAAACGTTACGATACCTGTAAAGCTTTTTGGATCGATGATCACCACCGAACGATCAACAAGCGAAAGCAGACTCTTCGTGTTCATATCCCACGTTTGTTGCAGTTTTTTGGGACTTCCTGGATCGAGAATGCGCTTGGTCTTGTCGCCACCCTCAGCGTGGATAGACGCACCAATGTAGCGAACAACGGAGTCGGGCATGGGCCTGTTGTTCAGGATGAGCTGCGTGCCTTTTGCAGTGAAGATTGCGCGGATAACAGAGCCCGTTGGCAACAGATCGATAACGCGATCATTATGCTTGACTGAGCAGTTGCGAATGGTAAGCAGCTTCTCGTGTTCTTCACCGTCGGCCGTTACGGACACCACCTCTACCATCGCGCTGATGTTCAAACGCAGGTGCATGATGGAGTCGGACGGAGGGCCTTCTTGAAAGCGAACGAGATGTTGCTCGCGCGTGTCCACCGAGGTAACCCACACGTAGTTGTCGGTTGGCTTGATGCGACGTCCAACATTTAATTCATAGGTCGAGTCTGACGCCGAAACCATCAGCGCCAGTAGTAGCATTGGTATCATAACGTGCAATGTAGGACTTGACGTTGAATTTTGTAGCGCATCCGTTTGCATTCATGTAGCGAACCTTGCCATAGACGGCCCGTTCGAACCATGCCCGGTCGTGCACGCCACCAATACTCCATGCAATTCCGGCATAGCCATTGGGGTCTCGACCGTCAAGCTCGTACGCATCGTTGAGCGCAATGGCAATGGTCATGGCTTCATCGGGAGAAGCAGACCATTCGAGAATTTTCTTGGCCCAATACATGCGCATATAGCCATGCATCTTTCCTGTGCGCTCGAGTTGCCGCTGCGCTGCGTTCCACAGCGGATCGTGCGTGCGTGCTTCTTCCCACACGTCATGCTCGTACACGTAGTCTCGCACATCCGCGCGGTGAAGGTTTAAACTGAGCTGAGCCCACGCCGGAAAACCATCGAACGTATCGTAGGCATCGTTGTAGTGCGTGAAGTTGTCTGCCAGTTCTCTACGTACGATGAGTTCTTCCAGAAACGCATTTGCTGCATCTGTTGTCGAGGGATCGTCCTCACGCAGTTGTTGTACGTCGAGAGCCATGCGTAGGGGGGCGAGCTGACCGAAGTGGAAGTAGGGCGAGAGGTCGGACTGCGCCTGCTTCGTAGGATCGTTGCGCTCTGTTGCATATCGGTGCAGTCGGTTCAGAAATTCTGCACCATGCCTCCTTGCCGCCTTCTCACCAGGCATGAGCCAATCAACAGGTGCAATGTCTGTTCGTACACGCATGGAACGCAGCAACGATGCGGCTTCCACGGGTGCGGCGACATGCGTGCTGAGAAATGGATGGCGTATGATGGACGGTACTTCACGCAAGAATGTGGGCAGAAGCTTATTGAGTTTTGGTCGCAGCGTATAAGCGCCAAACTCTCGCTTCGCAGATGCATGCCAACACGGAACGATGTTATGCGCATCTACCTGATGCATCGAAACACTCGTTGCATCGAGAACCGCTGCAAGCCATGCACGTTTGATCTTCAGTGGTTCGAAGTCCGTGACCACAAGCGATGCGTCGTGCGTGCTGATGTAGTGCGGGAGGACGTCGTGCGGTGCACCAGGAAGCACATCGCAAGGGATGTGAAGGGCGGCAAGGTCGCGGGCAAGTTCTTCGATGCCATGGAGCATGAAGTGATACTGCCGAAGCGATGCGTCGAGAAACGTGGGCACAAGACAGAACACAACGCGCAGCGGGACCTTGCGCTCGAGGGCCTGGTGTTGTGCGTGAGCGAGTGCCCAGTTGTCGTGAACGCGTCGGTCGCGGCTGACCCAATACACGACGGGACCACTATGCGTGGTCCCGTGTGACGTTCGAAGTATGTGAAGACGTTCTGGTTGGAGCATCAGTTCTTGATTTCGAGATTTCCAAAGACCACGGAGGTATGGACAACAAGTGTTGGTCCGATTACGTTCGTGTCGACGTCTGTATTTGCAAGATTTTCGATGTTGCCAAGGACGGGAGTGCCTTGCGTCACCACGTGCCAATGCGGAGGGACGCGAATCTCGGTGTTCCCGAAGATCACTCTCACGTCAAGGTCTGCCTGCTGTCCGCTGATCTCTGCACTGCGCAAATCCACCTCTACGGTTCCAAACACGGCCGTTGTCGCGCCACCTTGGAACGCTCGCGAATTCGATCGGATTTCGTTGCTACTAAAGATGCTCGTTTGATTGATTGTGTTCGTACTAGACTCATCTCCACTCGCCGTCCTTTGGTCGCTGAACAGCTCTACTTTTTTTTTATTGTTCATGTTGAGCAACATCGAGATGCCAACGATAATGAGGACGATGGGCCAGAAGGCCGACCAAAATTGATCAATCCAACCAAGCTTATTCGCTTGCAACAAGGCGCCCACAGTGAACAGAATGCCAGCACTTGTGAACGACGAGCTGCGCGTTGCCAACTGCGCCAAAGCCACGATCATGAGAAGCGACGGCCAATACATTCCAATCAGATCGCCGAACGGTAGAATGTCGAACACGTTCAAAAGAAATCCGGTACCAAGGATGACGAGGAGGATGCCCATCCAAAACCGAAAAGGCAAGCCGCGGCGATTGCCAAATTCGAAACGCACGTTGTGCTGGAATTGTTGGTTCTCATTCATGGTCGTATCCTCGGTAGTGTTCGTTAGGCCGACGTGGTACGCATGTACTCGGCGATGGTTGCAACAACTTCTTCGAGCTGCTCTGGGAGCAATTCAGGAAAAATTGGAAGCGAAAGAACGCGAGCTGCAAGATGATCTGAGACGGGGAATGCGTTCTTCGACGAAGGCACGTCGCGGAAACATTCTTGTCGATGGAAGGGCACTGGATAGTACACTTCTGTGCCGATGCCTTCTGATTGCAAGTGGGCGCGTAGTGCTTCACGCTCTTCCACAAGGATCGTG
>JBBRES010000126.1:0-7265 GCA_038202665.1 Kapaibacterium sp. (SeqCode)
AGCATGGCATCGTGCATGTGTGGTGTGAACAACGAGTATTCACCGAGGAGTCCAGACTCTGTTGCGATGGCAACGCCGCACGTGGCGCCAGTAGTTTCGATGGCAAGGATCAGACTCATGGCGCTTTATTCTCTGTCGGAATGGGAATCTCACCGAGGACGCGAACAAATTCCAAGAGAACCGACAATGCTTCCGATGCCCGCGCGAGTTGTACTTCGACGAACAATCGTTTGTCTTTTTGAATGAAGCGTGCGTTTTTCATGGACGTGATCACAGGAAGCAGCGCAGGGAATGCCTGCTCGTAATAGACTTTGTCGGATTCGGAAGGGAACTCCAGTAAGAGCTTCGTTTCTTTGAGATTCACGCGGACAAGACCCAGCGGCAGTGCGGCAATACGCAACCGAACCGCAAACAACAGTGCATCTGCCTCGGGAGGAAGCTCTCCAAATCGATCACGCATCTCTGCGAACACCGTGGTGATTTCTTCTTCTGTGTGCGAATTGTAGAGTCGACGATAGAACTCATACCGATCTGTATCGGTAGGGATGTAGGACTTTGGTAGAAGAGCGTCGCTGTCGAGCTCGATCGCAAGATCTTCGTTGATGAACGACGGTCGAGCATGCTTCGTTCCGGCAAAGAGTTGTGCAAACTCTTCGTGTCGCAATTCGGCGACGGCCTCTTCTAGGATTTTCTGATACAATTCAAATCCCATCTCCACAATGAAGCCACTCTGTTCACCACCAAGCAGATTCCCTGCTCCGCGAATCTCAAGATCGCGCATGGCAAGCTGGAAGCCGCTTCCGAGGTCTGTGAATTCTTCGAGCGCTTGGAGTCTGCGTAGTGCAACGCGCGTAAGCGTGTGCGGTGGTGGGATTACCAAGTAGCAATAGGCTTGGATGTTGGAACGACCAACGCGACCTCGTAGCTGATACAGTTCGGCGAGACCGAAGTTGTCGGCGTTAATCACAATCATGGTGTTGGCATTGGGAATATCCAATCCAGACTCGATGATTTTTGTTGCGATGAGAACATCAAACGTACGCTCAAGGAATCCTTCCATGACATTCTCAAGTTGCTCAGTATCCATTTGACCGTGGGCAATGGCGATGCGCAGAGATGGAACGAGCATCTTGATTCGCATGAGGAGCTTTTCCATATCGCCAATGCGATCGGTAACTACGAAGGCCTGACCTCCGCGCTCCAATTCAAGAAGGAGTGCCTCGCGCAGCACGTCGTCGTCCCACTGCATGATCTCTGTCTGAATGGGCAATCGATTACGAGGTGGAGTTTCGATCACGCTGAGGTCTCGAGCTCCCATCAGCGAGAAGTTCAGTGTACGCGGAATGGGCGTTGCCGTGAGCGTGAGTGTGTCGATGCTTGCGCGGATTGCACGAAGCTTTTCTTTGGCGGCCACGCCAAAACGTTGCTCTTCGTCGATCACGAGCAGACCCAGCTGTTTGAACTGCACGTCCTTGCTGAGCAAGCGGTGCGTGCCGATCACAATGTCGACGTCACCCGTTGCCAACTTCTCGATGATGACCTTTTGTTCTGCCTTAGAGCGAAAGCGCGAGAGCACTTCTATGCGAACAGGGTAGCGCTGAAGTCGGTCGTGGAACGTCACAAAGTGCTGTTGTGCAAGGATCGTCGTTGGTACAAGCACAGCCACTTGCTTGCCCGACTGCGCGGCTTTAAAGGCAGCACGAATTGCGATCTCCGTTTTTCCAAACCCAACGTCACCGCAAACCAATCGGTCCATGGGAGTTGGCTGCTCCATGTCGAGCTTCACTTCTGACGTTGATCGTGCTTGATCTGGCGTGTCTTCGTATTGGAACGACGCTTCGAATTCTTTCTGCCATACGGTGTCGCCGGGGAAGGCAAACCCTGGCTGCGACTTTCGCTTCGCGTAGAGCTTGATCAGATCTCGCGCAATGTCCTTGATATGTTTCTTTGCCTTGGCCTTCTTGCGTTCCCACTCTGCAGAACCAAGCTTACTGAGCTTCGGTTCGGATCCTTCTTCGGCCGCGAACTTGCTCAGCTTGTGCACATAGTTCATGTGCACGTAGAGCGCATCGCCTCCGGCAAAAAGAAGCTTGACGCATTCTTGCTGCGAGCCACCAATGGTGATCGTGTGCAGACCATCAAACTGACCAACACCTTTGTCTGCATGCACAACATAGTCGCCGCGATGCAACTGCTGCAACTCACGAATCGTGATGCCACGCTCGGATCTGCGCTGACGTGTTTGTGCACGCTGACGGTTGAAGATCTGATGTTCGGCGAGGACAACTAATCGCTCCTTCGCCCACATAAAACCTTCGCTAAGGGAATGGCTGATCCACCACATGCGATCGACGGCTCGGTGGTAGTCGAGCGCGCGTGCCTCGTCTTCCTCCTCCGTTTGCTCGGCCATGTTCTCAAACAGATCGCGAATACGCTTCGTGTTGGTGGCGCCATCGGCTCCCAGCGCAACAGTCATCCCTTTCTCGTACTGCTGCGAGCAGAACCGAATGGCTGCTTCGATCGATGCCGAAAACGTTGGCTGAGGTGCCGTCTGCACAGACACATCTTCGTCACCCAATGCATTCAAATGCAACTGCTTCCACGGAGCAAAGCGAGCAGCAGGATCATCTTCGTCGGTAATGGCGTGAAGGGCGGCAAGGACAGCATCCGGTTCGTCAAAGACGAGAACGGATTCTTTCGGGAGGTGTTCGATGATCGATGCCGACACTGCCTCGTCGTCGTTGTGGTATACACGAGCTAAGAACGTAAGCTCAGGATGTTCTCGCATCGAGCGTTGGGACATTGGCTCGAATTCGCGGAGCGACTCGATCGTGTCTCCCCAAAACTCGATACGGATGGGATTGTCCCATCCGTTGGGGAACACGTCGATAATGCCTCCTCGAACGGCCACGTCACCGGGACGTGACACGTAGTCTGTGCGCTCAAAGCCGTTCAGTAACAGCGACGTGACGAACTCTTCGAACGGTCGTTCATCACCCTTTCGCAACACAATCGTCGAGTCATGCAACGAGATCTTCGAGGGCAATGAAAGTGTGAGTGTTTGCGACGTGGCAATAAGAATGCGATCGCTCGCCTCGTTCAAACGGGCAAGGGCATCGACGTGACCGTGATGGACGATACCACCGGCGGACAAGACGCTTTGTTTAGGGGGCATGCGCAGTACACTTATCCGCTCTTCGCCCACAAGGGCGCGCAAATCATGCGACCAAAGATCGCATGCCGTATCGTCCGCAACGATCACCACAAACGGAACCGCACCCATGTGCCAGATTGTGCTCGTAAAAATGGAACGAGAAGAGCCAACGAGAGTCTTTACCCGTACCGGCGATTGGGCGCGCGTGAGCAGATCCGCCGTTCGAAGGACGTCGGCGGATCGTTGAAGAGGTTCGAGCACCTTGAGATAGTCTGGACGTACTGCGTGCACGGACACGCAAAATACGATGTTTGAAATTCCCATAGGTTTGCAACTATGTACCGGATCAAATACTTTCTTGGCGCCACGGTAACCATCTTCAGTCTGGTCTATATCACGTTTGGCGTGATAGGCTGGCTGCGAGGCGCATCCACATCGTCCGAGATCGTGGTTTGCTTTGCCCTTGCCTCCCTTCACCTTGCAAGCGGTACATGGCTATTGCTATCCAGTTTATCCGAGTATCGTCGGGAAACGCGCCGTTTGAATATGGTGATCTCAAGGCTAATAGAGGTGCAGGGTGGGAAGGTACTTGTGAGCGACGTGGTGCGCTATGCAGAGGTTCATGAGGACGACGCGCGGGAATACTTAGAGAAGCGTGCTCAGCACGAGCCAACCTATCTTCATCGCGGTCGCAACGGTCAGGACCTGTTTTACTTCGGTCCGCGATACTGGAATAACTGATGCACTCGACCGCTGTTAGCGGATCTTCTTGAGCTGCTCATCCGTTCGCATAGAATCGATGTACTGTCTCATCGAATTCATGCGGTCCATTTTACGTTCGTAGCGCTCGCACATACCACCTCGCATGATGGCAATAAAGAATGCTGCGCAGAAGAGAATTGTTAATGCGGTGAGAATCGGTCGGTGTGATTTCTTTGGTGCGGAAACGCTCATACCGGCGTTCGAAAGGCGATTGCACACCATTCGGTCTCGTTGAGTCGTTCGATCTCCTGACAACCTTGTTCCGAGAATGCTGCGACGATATCATCTGCGTCATACTTCAGGATGCCACTGATGATAATCACGCCACCTGGCGACGTTGTCTGCACAAAGGCGCCCGCATAAGGAATGACAAGATGTCTGTACAGGTTGGCTGCGATCCCGTCTACGCGCGGGAGTTCCTTCTGATGCAGGTCTACTTGTTCGAGCACCACACCATCCGCCACATTGTTGCGATCGATGTTCTCTCGTGCATTCAACACAGACCACTCATTGTTGTCGAAGGCATACACAGAGGACGCACCTAGTTTGCGAGCCAAGATGGCGAGCACGCCGGTGCCGGTGCCAACATCCATCCAAGCTTCGCCTGTTTGGACATACTTCTCTAGCAACAGACACATCATGCGAGTGGTTGCATGATGTCCGGTTCCGAACGACATCTTCGGCGTGATGATCAGGGTAAGCGGTGCATTGAATTCAGCTGCTCGCCATTCGGGCACAATAACAATACGTTCGTTCACAACAACGGGCTCGATTCCTCGCTCCCATTCTTCATTCCAATTCTTGTCTTCTTCGATTCTTACGGCTTGAATGGTGGCGGTCACGCCCACCTCTGCACATTCAGCTACGATACTATTGCGATACTCTTCTACCCAATCGTTCTGATCGAAGGTAACCGTGAGCTGGTCCATCGACTCCTCCACACCCACAATGGGATAGGTAGAGAGGACGCCCATTGCCATATCGAAATGTTCCTCCGGAACGGCGAGCGACATCATGATGTATCGTGTTGGCATGAGATAGTGCGGGAGAACGTGAGAGACGATGTAAATTCGTACAGACAACAAAACTACGGAAGCACGATGACGGAGCAAGGAATGGAAGGGATGAAGGAAATACGTCTTCTCGTGATGGACGTGGATGGAACATTGACCGACGGTGCAATGTACTACGGTCCCAATGGAGAAGTGATGAAACGGTTCATGACCAGAGATGGCATGGGAATCACACTCCTCCAGAAGGCCGGTATACGCACGGCAATCATCACGAGTGAAGACACACCGATCGTGCAAGCGAGAGCCCAGAAATTGAAGATCGAACATGTACTGTTGGGCGTTCACGACAAGTCCACAGCGTTACGTTCGCTCGCCTCTGCCTTGGCAATACCACTTGAGCACATTGCGTATATTGGCGACGATGTAAACGACCTGCACGTTATGAAGATTTGTGGCGTTTCTGCATGCCCGGCCGACGCGGTTGCTGCGATACGAAACACTGCTCGCTTCATATGCTCGTCACTTGGCGGGAACGGCGCCGTTCGTGAATTCGCAGAAGCTATTCTGCTTTCTCAGAACAAGCCAATAACACTAGAAGAACAATGGTAACAACACAGTCCCCGGAGTCTACGATGGAATCGAACAACAGCTCATATTTGAAGGGCCTTCTCCTTGGCGCAGCTATTGGAGGAGCACTTGGTGCGGTCACAGCTTTGCTCATGGCACCGAAGAGCGGACGTGAATTGCGTAATGATATCGCTTCGCGTGGTGAAGACATTTACAATAAGGCGCAAGGCTACTTCCAAAAGGGAGAGAACGCTGTTGAAGAAGCGGCTGAAGACTTCATGAACGAAGGACGTATGCGTGCAGAGCGCATCGTGAACACCGCGCGTGTACAAGCAGATCATCTCATGTCGAATGCAGAGCAAGTGCTTCGTGACGCGAAATCCCGAGCACAAAGCGTGAAGGAAAGTGTTCAGCATGGTGCGCAAAAGGTGTCTGATGCAGCAAAGGCCGGAGCTGATGCCTTCCGTTCGGAACTGTCATAAGTATGGATCCCGTCTTGCTCATCTTTGGCTGTATAGCGCTTGGCGCTGTTACGATCTTGTGTGTAGCCGCAACCGTGGTCTTGTTACGCTCGCGTACGCATGTAGAGCGAGTGGTGATAAGTGTTGAGTCGATGCAAGGAGATATTGCGCAATTGCAACGTCAACTGAAGCCCGTGCTCGAACACACGGCTATTGTGTTGACGGATGTGCAGCGTATTGTAGAAAGTGCCGACAAAAAACTCGGTCAGCTCGGTAGTGGTATCGACACCTTCGAGTCTATTGCAAAGGACATGAAAGACATCGAGTCTTTGGTTGTTCGCAAGATGAAAGGTCCGCTCGAAGACATCTTGGGCATCGTCGCCGGCACCGTCCGTGGCGTCACGGCGTTCACCAAGAAGATCGTGAACTAGTCTCGCTATTTCTTTTTTGACAGCACGCGCTCAACATCCACACTATATGTGCGGATGAGCGCGCGTATCTGTGCATAATCTCCGTCGTTGGATTGCGTGAGGCCCTCTACGCTGGCGATCTCTTTGAGTGATGCCTTTCCTGCCGGGGTGGCCGAATATTCCAATAGCGCTTTTAGGATTTTATCTCGTAGCTCTATTGGAAATCCGTCACGAACGACCACCGGATCATTCGGAATCTCATCCGTGAGCTGAATGATCTTAATCTTCGAAAACACATCCGGAAACTGCTGTCGCACACGCGCACGCGCATCAAGGATCTCTCCCGTCTTCGTATCAGGTGGCGAGTAATAGGTTGCCCCTGCATCCACCTGTCGTTGATAGATCATCGTAACCACATTGTCGTGCTTATTCGCAAACACTTCTTCACCCGTCTGAATGCCACTCTTGGAGAGCAGCGCCTTGGGGTAGATGTAGCCACTGGTTGACGAAGGATCTACAAATGCCATTCGGCGTCCACGCAGATCCTGCAAGCTCGCAATACCCGACGCTACATGCGCGATAATCTGTCCACGATAGCTGAGCTCGCCATTCCGCCGTACCACCTTCATCATAGCATGTGCGTTGTATTTCGAATTGGCCAGCAGGTAGGAAAACGTGTTCATGATGGCAAGGTCGGCCTGACCCGATCCAAAGGCCTCTACTACGGCAATGAAGTTCGATGGCACGCTCGACCTGAAATACAAGCCCGTGCGCTCATGCAAGTATTGCATGAGCGCCTCACCATTGGTAGAGACCTTTTGGGCATCCACCGACGGCGTCAGTAAAAACTGAATTGGGTGGTGTTTCGACCCCAACGATCGGTCTTCAAACAACGGTC
>JBBRES010000127.1:0-7262 GCA_038202665.1 Kapaibacterium sp. (SeqCode)
GAAGAGCTCGTTGCCTACTTGAAGGGTCGGGATGTGGAGGCCGTGGTGCATCGAATGGACATCGATTCGACGCAACGAAAAGGCTCACATCGTTCCATACTGCAACGCTTTGCACACGGAGAGATCGACGTGCTCATCGGAACGCAGATGATTGCAAAGGGACTGGACATTGGTCGCGTGACGTTGGTTGGTGTGATCAATGCAGATGCGCAGTTGCATCACAGTGATTTCAGAGCCGGCGAACGCACGGTGCAATTGCTCACGCAAGTAGCCGGTAGGTCTGGTCGCACGGGTGCACGTCCAGGCGAAGTTCTCATTCAAACCTATTCTCCAGACCACCCTGCAATACAAGCATCTGTGCAGCTTCAGCTTGAGCCGTGGTATCGAACAGAACTCACCACGCGCAAAGAGATCCACTATCCTCCGTACACACGGTTCATCGTGATTGAATGTTCTGGTCTTGAAGAGCAGATCGTTGCCCAGCACGCGTCGGTGCTCGCCCAACTTATTCCACCTGCGACGACATATTTTTTGCGACTCGATCCCGTACCACCCTCGATACCTCGCGTTCGGAATCGATTTCGACAGGTGATTGTGATCAAGAACGACAAGTCCGCCGATCCGAGTGGCAAGCATTGCAGAGCGCACCTTCAGGCGGCGCTCGACACGTACTATGCGAAGTACGCCCACAGTTCGGTGCGAGTGACCATTGATGTGGATGCATCTGGCACGTTCTAGGGTGACCACCTTTTGTATTTTGCGCACATGAAACGTATCCTTCTGCTTGGCTCCGGTGAACTCGGAAAAGAGTTCGTGATTGCTGTGAAACGCTATGGTCATTACGTCGTCGCGTGTGATTCGTACGACAATGCTCCTGCCATGCAGGTTGCAGACGACCGACGCATCGTGAACATGCTCAATGGTTCAGAGCTTGACGCCGTTATAAGCGATGTTCAGCCGGACATCATCGTTCCCGAGATCGAAGCCATTCGAACGGAGCGACTGTTCGCATACGAAGAGCAAGGCATTCATGTGGTGCCGAGTGCACGTGCGGCCAACATGACTATGAACAGGAAGGCCATACGCGACCTAGCAGCGTTGGAACTTGGCGTAAAAACCGCACGATATGCCTATGCATCAACGCAACAGGATTTTGTAGATGCCGTGGATGCTGTTGGCATTCCATGTGTAGTCAAGCCACTGATGTCGAGCAGCGGCAAAGGACAAAGCGTTGTGCGCTCCGCAGCAGAGATTCATTCGGCGTGGACGTATGCAATGGAAGGCTCACGCGGAGATATTGCCGAAGTAATCGTGGAAGAATTCATTCCGTTTGAGTCAGAGATAACCTTGCTGACCGTCACGCAACAGAACGGTCCAACGCTGTTCTGTCCACCCATCGGACACCGCCAAGAACGAGGCGACTATCAGGAAAGTTGGCAGCCGCATCTCATGCAGAGTGCGCTCCTTGCAAAGGCAGAGGCAATGGCAGACCTTGTTACGAAGGCATTGGGTGGAGCCGGTATCTGGGGAGTGGAGTTTTTCTTGACTGCAGATGACGTGTATTTCAGCGAACTCTCTCCACGTCCGCACGACACTGGCATGGTCACACTAGCAGGCTCGCAAAATCTTACAGAGTTTGAGCTTCATGCGAGAGCGGTACTAGGATATCCGATTCCGTCCATCACGCTTGAGCGCAATGCAGCTTCGGCCGTCATCTTATCTCCGGGTGTGTTTGACATTGGCTTCGACTACGCGGGCATTGCGCAAGCGCTCGAACAACCATCTATTGAAATCCGCATCTTTGGAAAACCAACAGCTCAACAGTATCGACGTATGGGTGTGGCACTCTCTTCTGGACCAACGACCGCAGATATGACTGCGCTACGCGAAGATGCTCTGAAGGCCGCTGCTACAGTGCAGATCGTGACCAACTCGCCAACATGATGCCAGAAGTGATGAGCACCATGCCGAGAATGATCTGCATGGTCAGTTCTTCTTTTTGAATTGTTGTTGTCACGATCAATGTCAGCAGAAACGTAAGCGCAGTACTGATAGGAATGTACGAAGAGAGTTTCGCAAACGACAGTACATATCCCATGGTTAGGAACGAGCCGAACATGAGGATGATCCCAACAGCACCTTGCCACGTCATTGCACTTTGTGTGAGCGACGCAACAGAGAGGCCCTTGCCGTGGAGTGTGTACGTCAGCAAGGCCGTTCCTCCAACACCAAAGACCGCTTGAATCAACGTCCACAAAAGAAGCTTACCCATGTGCTATCGCCCAGATGGTACAGACTGTTGCTGCAATGATTCGAAGTATGCTCGGATCAGATTCTCATAGTCCTTCGTGTAGCCTTCGCGCAACGTATTCATCAGTTGACGCATCGACTGACGTCGCTCGACGTCGTCCAGATCCAATGCGCCTGGACTTCTACGCGAAACATCTGTTCCGGAATTTGACTCGCGTTGCTTTTCATAATCACGGTCATTCACACTCCTCGATGCATTCAGCAAGCGAGAAAGGATGCGTTCTTGCCGGAGCTTTGTCTCGGGTGTGATCGAGCCTGATTGCATGTCGGTGAGTACTTCGCGCATGTCTTGTGTGATCTTGGAAAGATCACCGATTGGCTTACGCGTGCCACTTGATGCACGCTGTTCTTTTTCGAGCTCTTCCATGGCCTTGAGTGCACGACCTTGCTGCGAGGCCAAGCGCCCGATCTCTGCTTGTTGTTGGCCGTTCATCGGCTGACCATTGCTACCAAGCTTACCGGATCCTTCGTTGATCGACTGTTGGTCTCCGGCCAGTTCACCTAGTCGCTGGAACGGACTCTTCCCGCTACCCTTGCCCATGCCGGGGTTCTGACCTTGTCCGCCTTGCCCTTGCCCTTCGCCTTGCATCATTTGACCGAGTGCGTCTTGCATACGAGAGACGGCACTATTCATGCTGCTCATTGCCTCGCCTTGATCACGTGCCGACATCTGGCCATTGCGATCCTGCATTTGTTGCATGGCATCCTTCATCGACTGCAATGCATCTCCCATATCCTGCGCCATTTCCGGAGTAACGCTCGTAGACTTCTGTCCCAACTGCATCATACTATTCGCACTGTTTTGCATAGACTCCTGAAGCTTCTGCTGACGTTGCGCCATTTGTGGGAACTGTGACGAGTTCGGATCCATGGATTGCATCTGGTCGCGAAGCGACTCTTGTTCCTTGGAGAGCTGGAGCATGTCGTCGATGTTGCGCTGCATTTGTCGCATGGCTTCCTTCGACGAATTCCGTTTCATCTCGCGCTTGAGGTTCTTCATCTGTTGTGCAAAGCGTTGGAGATTCTTCGAAGCATTCTGCTGAGACTTGGACGACTCTTGCATGTCGCCTTGCTCCATGCTCTTCTCTGACTGGTCCATGTCGCTCTTCGTCTGCTCTGGCGCGAGTTCTTGCTTGGCCTTGTCCATTTGATCCATTGGCATATCTCCAAGCTCCTTCATCAGCTTTTCGAGATCATTGGTTTCCTTCGCCAACTTTTCCAAGTCGTTTTGCATTTCTTTCTGCTGCTTTGCAAGATCCTTGCGCGCCTCTTTGTTCTGCGGACTCGTATTCTCTGTTTGCTTGCGCAGCTCTTCCTGACGTCGCGCCAATTCCTCGGCGCGCTTGGTGAGTTCGTCTGCCTTCTGCTCGGCTTGCATGCGCTTCAGCAGATTCATTGTTCGCTCGATCTGCTTCTTGAATTGCTCTTCGTCGAACTTGAAATTCTTCATCGCTTCTTTGAGCTGCTCAGGAGTCATCTGCTCCATGGCTTTCTTCATCTCTTCCTGCATGCGCTGAAGTTCCGGTGTGCGCACTTCCTTCATGAGCTTTTGAAGTTCCATGTACTTCTGTAGAGTCTCCGGAGAGATTGCCTTGTTCTGCTCAAGCTTTTGCGTCATATCGTCCAGCTTTTGCGCAACGTCTTCCATTTTCTTCGCAAGCTCTTCCTGACGTTTCAGTAGCTCTTCTGCTTGCTTCTTTTCCTTCCAATCCACGCTCTGCTTTTGCTGTGCTTGTTCCTTTTGCATTTCGCGTTGGAGTTGATCTGCTTCCTTCTTGATCTCCTCTGCTTCTTTGGCAACTTCTTTGAGTTCCTTCTGCATCTGGTCTTGCGTTTTATCTGTTTCTGCGAACACTTCATCGAGTGATGGCAGGCGTACTTTTAACGCAGAGGTGCGTGCCGTCTTCGGTCCGTGTATGCGATCGTTATCGGCCACTTCGAGATAGAACTCAAACACATCTTCGGGAGAGATTCCCACCTTTCCAAGATTCCACACATAAGGGACTTCGACAACCGTACTGCCGTTGGCATTGATCGCAAGATCAATGGCATGATACTTCTCTTCTGGTTGGGCGTAGCGCGACGACACAAGTCGGTAGTTCAATCGCAGCCATGTAAAGCCGTAGTCGTCTGAGATCGACACGCTTATGGGCAGTAACGCTTGTTGATCGACCTCAGCATCCTGTCGTGGCTGCACTAAGCTGATCGTTGGAACTGCATCTGTGAGGACCACGATCCTGTGCGCAATGGGATCTGCATTCTGTTGACCTTCTTGGTCGGTGCATCGTATTGCATACGTTCCGCTGTATTGCACACTGAACGATGCGGAGGCCGATGCGCCACGCACGGTCATCGGAACGCGCACGGTGTCTGCCACGGAATCACCGGATGCTTTCACAAGAACAATCTCGGCCCTCTTCAAATCCTTGTTTGACGTCATGGTCAAGTCTACGGTTGACCCTTGCAGCGCCGTCACATCGGCATGATCATCCGTGATGTCCGACGGGGCAAGACCCGTATACGAGGGTGCGATCACTCTGCCTTGCAGAGATCGAATGAGCGGCCGATCGATCACCGTGATCCGCCCGGTGTCTGAGCTCACACCAACATCGAGCCACGGACCAACGGCATAGAACTCGACGCTTGCTGTTTGCGACGGGAGAAGATATTGATAGGTGTTTGCCGTGTCGCGTGCGATGGTAAACGGATCGAACCGTTCCTTCCCTGCCTCCCTCACATACAACGTGATCGATCCGGGTGCCGTACCATGGGCCGTCACAACAATGCGCGACGTAGATCCGCGCATCACCGATGCAGCGCGCGGCGAAACATCAAGACGATACGGAGCCGGAGGCAAGTAGGAATTCGCATGATTCCACAATCGAACAGATGCAGCGCCGAGATGATTCGGAAGTCCGCCAATACAGCCAACCGCAAGGATCATACTCGTTACAAACAACAGCATCGATCGTCGAAGGTCTTGCGTTTCGATTACTGCATCAAAATCTTTTGTTGCCGCCGTGCTCGCCACTGCTGTAAAGGCTGCTCGAGAGAGAGTACCGTTTCCGTCCATCACATGCAATTGCAATACGTTGCACAGCATGTCGCCCACATCCTCGTACACCCGGCCTACGCGAAGTGCCATTTCGTCGATCGTGTACGAAGCCTTCATCCCAACAAGGTGTGCAACTCTCGGAAGCATCCACCACACTGCACCAGCACACGTACTACTAAGCCAAACCCAGAACAGCACAGCGCGCAACTGAGTTGTTCCGTGCAACCAAAACTCCAACACGGTGAACAACAGCCACAATGCGGCAGACATGGTGAGGGTGGAAAGGAGGCCGCCAGCAAGACGTAGCAATTCTTCCTTGCGACGTGTTGCCGCAAGTCTGGACGTAAGTGCTTCGTAGGAGCTGTTAATGAGTGAGGGCATAGACAATAATGTTCGTTCCAAGTTTTAATGACGCGTCACGCTTCTCTGGGGCATCGTTATGAACCTCTGGATCTGCCCATCCATCACTAGGATTCGTCTCTACCGTGTAGAACACGCACAGGCGTGTTCCGATGAAGAGACCCAATCCTTGGGGAACTTTGTTGTCGTGCTCGTGAATTTTCGGGAGTCCATTCGAAAACGTGAAATGCGATGCATAGATCGGATGAGAAAACGGCAATTCAACAAGGTTCTGTTCTGGAAACACCTTTTTCAATTCTTTACGAATCGATGCATCCATTCCGTAATCGTCGTCTATGTAGAGGAATCCGCCGTTCTCGAGAAAGGATCGCAGTCGCTTCACTTCTTGCGTGCTAAAGTTCACGGTTCCATGTCCCGTCATAAAAATGAGCGGATACAAAAAGAGATTGTCCGTCGCAAGGTCCACAAATTCATACGTGGCATCAACACTGATGTTCGTGTGCGTGCGCACATACATCAACAAATTCACCTCTGCACTTGGATCGTTATACCAATCTCCCCCGCCGCCATACTTAAGGCGCGCAAGGCGAATACCACTCGACGATCCGGGTTGTTGTTGTGCGACGGTGGGAGGGCGGGAGGGCACGACCACGGGTGCACGACCCGGTTGGATCACCCGCATCTGAGCGTACACGTCGGCTCCAACGCCAAGGTATATCAACGTTACCATCATCAACGCGCGAAGCATCATGGGGAGCTGCATCACATTGTACACACGATGATCTTCTTGTCTTCCTCTTTGAACCATGGTACTCCCAGAAGATCGATCTTTACTTCTTGAATAGTAAGTCCGGGATGCGTTTGCAGAGCCTGTGAAATCTCTTCCTGAAGGTCTCCGCCTTTGAGGAAATAACAAACGGCTGATGGACGCATGAGTGGGAGAGCCCAGTCTAGGAGAATCGACACTGGACCAACGGCCCGAGAGACGATAACGTCGAAGTGCTGTCGGTAGTGCTTCTCTGCACCCAGATCCTCTACACGGCAGCACCGAGCTTGGATATCTTTCAGTCCTGTGTGCTGGGCAAACATCTCGGTGCACGTGATCTTCTTGCGGATAGAGTCTACCATGAGCATGTGGACGTCTGGACGTGCGATTTTGAGTGGAATGCCTGGAAGACCGCCACCCGTACCGATATCAAGCACACGCGCCTTTTGCGGAAGCTTTACGTACTTCAGAATTGCGAGCGAATGCAGGATATGTCGGTCCCAGATATGCATTGTGTCTTTTCGCGAGATCATGTTGATCCGCTCGTTCCAATACAGCAATTCGTTGTGATACCGTTCGAGCGCATCCATCTGCTCTTTGTCGAGCACAATAGAATTCATGCCACAGGCTGTCCACATGGACAGTTTGTCCATGTATCTTTGTTCTTCTTCCAAACCATCCATGATGTCAGACATTACCACCTCTTCGGCGTTTACGCCAATCTTGCCGCTCGTACACAGCGTTGTTCGACCGTTTTTTACGGTGATTATC
>JBBRES010000128.1:0-7254 GCA_038202665.1 Kapaibacterium sp. (SeqCode)
GTGCAGTCGATCCGACGTGAACTCATAGAACGATATCGCCTTCGACTTTCTGACGCGCACTTGTTGCCACAAATCACGTTGCCATCGATACCATCCTATGCGCGTCCTGCATGGCATTTGCAGCACATCTTTCTTAAAAGCGAGAAACATCGTAGCAGTCTCATTCGCTACTTAGCAGAACGCGGTGTTGGTACTGCATTCCACTATGTACCACTCCACACCTCACCGATGGGCTTGCAATGTGGTTCACCGAAGCGCATGTTGCCAGTAACCGAGGATGCTGCCGATAGGTTGTTGCGCTTGCCGTTGCATACGAACGTGACGGTTGAAGACGTTGATAGAATTGTCGATCTCATCACACAGTGGGTGCGTGAACAATGAGCCTTGTTGTCCTACATGGTGCTTTGGGAAGCAAACACCAATTCGAACCACTCCTTGCCGCCCTCGGTCCTTCCACAACCTTTGTTGAATTCTACGGTCATGGTACCACGGCCGACGTGAAAGACCCGTGGAGTATCGATCTCTTCGCGCAACAACTGGAACACGTTCTTGAGAAGTTGGACCGACCGCGCATCTTCGGATATAGCATGGGAGGATATGTGGCGATCTCGCTTGCTATGAGTAGACCTGATCTGATGTCGTCAATCATCACGCTTGGTACAAAGTTCGAGTGGTCGCCAGAAGGATCAGCAAACGAAGTGAAGAAGCTCGACGCTGCAACGATCGTGGCAAAAGTCCCTGCCTATGCAACCGACCTTCAGCGTAGGCATGGAGCAGACCGCTGGGAAGTTGTGCTTACGAAAACAGCAGCGTTGATGATGGACCTCGGTTCAAGGCCAGTTCTTACTCCTGCTATGATGACCAACATGAGCATACCCATACATTATGGCATTGGCGACCGAGATGAGATGGTGAGTATCGAGGAAACGCTGCACATGTACCGAGCCACACCTGGGGCGTCGTTCTCCGTGTTCCCCTCACGCAGGCATCCCATCGAGAAAGCGCCGGTAGCACAACTCGTATCGCATATCGAGAGTATGAGATGACGACCGCCGAGCGAACGGAGACGGTGCGACAAGCGGCCATCGATGCCGGATTCGACGCCGTCGGATTCGCCGATGCCGTGCCGCTCGACGATGCCTTCGAACACTATGAAGCGTGGATCAAAAGATCGTATCACGGCTCTATGGGCTACATGGAGCGCAATGCTGAGAAACGTCGAGACGTGAGCGAGATCGTGCCTGGCGCGCAAACAGTCATCGTTGTTGCCCTGAATTACTACACGCCGTTTACGCATGAAGGTGAGGGCGGGAAGGTGGCACGGTATGCATGGGGCGACGATTATCACGATGTGATACCGGAGCGACTAGATCGGATTATCGCAGCAATCAACGAGATAGATCCTACATCAGAGAGTAAGCGATACACAGACACAGGTCCGATTCTTGAAAAACAGTGGGCTGTTCGTGCAGGACTCGGATGGCAGGGAAAGCATAGTAACGTGCTGCGCCGAGATATTGGATCGTGGTTCTTTTTGGGCGTGATCATCACGACGCTACGACTCGAACCAACGGTAGTGATGCAAGACCACTGTGGCACCTGCACGGCCTGCATCGATGCATGTCCGACAAAGGCCATCGTCGAACCATACGTAGTGGATGCTCGGAAATGCATCTCGTACTGGACCATCGAGACCAAGGCGCACGAAGATCTTCCCGTCCACGTCATTGAGCAGCTTGACGGATGGATCTTTGGTTGTGATGTATGTCAGGATGTATGTCCTTGGAACCGTTTCCAACAACCAACGTCTGAGCCGCGATTCCTGCCACGAGGTGGAGTAACAGTGCTGGACACGGGCGAGATGCTATCTTTGTCACCCGACGAGTTTGCTTCTCGGTTCAAGGGTAGTCCGATCAAGCGACCTAAACTTGCAGGCCTTCAGCGCAATGCGAAGGCAGTCGAACAACGAAGAATGGAATGAACATGACAGCGAATCACAGCGATATCATCATCATTGGATCTGGCCCTGCAGGCTTTACGGCGGCGCTCTATGCGAGTCGTGCGAGCATGTCGGTAACAATTTTTGAAGGTCAGCAACCCGGCGGACAACTCACAATTACTACAGAAGTAGAGAATTATCCCGGCTTTGAGCATGGGATTATGGGGCCGGAGCTCATGGACGTAATGCGCAAACAAGCACATCGTTTCGGTGCGGTATCTCGGTATGAGCTGATCACGGCCGTGGACTTTACGGGCCGTCCCTTTACGGTTCGCAACGAGAAAGGTGAGGCCTTCACGGCATCGTCTGTGATCATTGCAACTGGTGCATCCGCAAAGCTGCTCGGCGCAGCAGGTGAGCAAGAGTACATGGGCTTTGGTGTGAGTGCCTGTGCAACCTGTGATGGATTCTTCTTCCGCGGACTCAACGTCTACGTTGTTGGGGGTGGCGACACAGCCATGGAAGAGGCCAACTACCTTACGCGATTTGCAGACAAGGTGACGATCGTTCACCGCAGAGAAGAATTCCGCGCGTCAAAGATCATGCTCGAACGTGCAAAGGCGAATCCAAAAATCTCGTTCATGTTGAACACCACCGTCGAAGAGTACATGGGTACGAATGAGAACGGGCTGAAGAAGCTTACGCAACTCAAGCTTCGGAATACGCAGTCGAACGAAGAGTCTACGGTTTCGGCGGACGGTGCATTTGTTGCTATTGGGCATCAGCCAAATACGCAAATGTTCAACGGATTGTTGGACATGGACGATGTTGGATACATCCAGACGAAGGGGAAGAGCACGGCCACGAACATCGAAGGCGTGTTCGCCTGTGGTGACGCGCAAGACAGCATCTACCGTCAGGCCGTGACCGCCGCCGGGTCAGGCTGTATGGCGGCCATCGATGCAGAACGTTGGATCGAAGCCCAGCACTAACGATGGCTATTCGACGAAGGCCTTGGTGTTGTACTTCTTCTTGACATCGTCTCGAACTTTCTCAGCTTGAGCACTGGTTGCGTAGCCCCAGAGCTTTACACGATAGACCGGGGAACGCTGCACGACAACTGGTTCGAAGAAGGCTTTGAATCCACGGGACTCCCAAAGGTCTACGCTCTTGGAAGCAAGCTCTTCTGAGATCACTTGCTCCACGATAACCGTAAACGGTTCAAGGTCTGCACTCAGCGAACGAACTTCCACGCGGTTGTTCAATGCGCGCTGCCACTCTTCCAATTGCAAGTAGTACAATGGCTTCGCGTTACCCTCGCTGCGCACCGATACTTGTGCAGGATCTACGCCGTACGTGGTTAGATAGGATGATACGGCTCGTGCACGTTCGAGTCCACGTTTATAGGCGTCCCCCGAATATTCAGAACTCACATTGCCAACCAATTCCACTTTCATGGACGTATTGTCCATGAGCTGCTCGCCAAGAGTGACGAGAGTTGGCGCATACGACTGCAGGCCTGCATCCGTGGAATCCTTAAAGGCGGCTACAGCGGTGTACGCAGACCGATACTGACGATCGCGAAGAGGCAGACGCACAGAATCTGCATACTCGGTCCCGTCCAGACTATAGGTTGCTGTTACCGTCACGTCTGCGCAGTCTCCGTCGCTCGATGGCATAGGAACGGTAAATCGAAAACGCTGCTTCCGCGCGTACAGGATCTCGCGAACGATTGGCCCAACATCAGCTACACGATCAGCAGCAAGTTGATAGAACCGTCCACCGGTGGCACCAGCCATGTAGCGATACACATATCCTGTTGCCGTCGAACCAATTCTGATCACGTTAATCGTTGCACCCATCGCACGTGCTCGTTGCACAACATCGGAACTGGAGTAGGCGAGCGAAGCATTGTCGTCACTAGACGCAACGATGATGATCGTACGATACGAAAGTATGCGATCGTGCAGAACGCTCAATCCCGCATAGGCACTTGCATTCACAGCGGAGAGGCCAGACGAAGCAGGCACACTATCGGGAGAACATTGTTGTGCGGCTTGCGAGGTAGACGACATAGGGACGATCTCCAACATGTCGTGATCGTACACCGTGATCGCAACCGAGTCGGTGCCTACAGTACCAGAAAGCGCTCCCTGCAACCCTTTCACAACATTCTTCGCAATGCCATTCGAAGCAGCAGAATTATCGATGCAAATCACGGCACTTACACTTGCCGTCCCCGAAGACCACGCCAGCTCTGTTGGTATGCCGAATGTTGTAGACGTTGATGCGTCTTCTGTTCGGCATCGCGCTTGAAACTTCCAACCACCTCTACGATTCGTCCACCTGAGAAAATTACCGTTCGAATCCAGTATCACGACTTCACCGACGATTGAGTCGCCGCTGGCCCGCACAGAGGTGATGCGAATAGTTGTGGGGCGAGCTGCGGTATCAGAGGTGAGTCCGCGCATATAGGCAGAAGGAATGTCGGAAGGGGCAAGGGGAGAAGGACCGGTGGCCACTTCTTCGTCGTCTTGTTGTACGGGAGTGCTGTTCTTAATGGGAGTTCTCTTTGCCATACCCCGTTGCGCAACGGCAATGGTCCATTCTTTGGTGAGCGAATCCGTACCGGGGCGATAGCCGATCACACGATAGGTAGTGGTTTCGGAAGGTGCAACAACGGCATGATCGTCGTTCTTAAACCGCTGGTGCAGTGGGTCTACCCAAACGCTGTCTGCATTCCGGAAGCGCCAGAAAAGTTGTGCTGCCTCACCTTCTTGGATGGACTGCGTTGCAGTGAACGACTCGAGAGCGATTGGCTTACGGGCGCATGCCATGGTGGAAAGAGACAACACCGCTACGACGAGGCTGGCGCGCACGAACTTCATGATCAATCCTTGTAGTACTCGGTTGGATGCGTGGTGAAAACGAACTGACCGGCGTCGTCAACGTCAAGAACGATCGTTTCACCGGCACGAACTTCCGCACCAAGCACCTTTAATGCAAGGGGATCGCTCACATAGCGTTGAATCACCCGTTTGAGAGGTCGCGCGCCATACTGAACATCGTATCCTCGTTTGGCAATCCATTCAACGGCAGCAGGCGTGGAAATGAATCCGATCGATAGCTGCTGCAGCCGCTCTCCCACTGCCTGAAGCTGAAGCGAGGCGATCGAATGAATCTCGCTAGGAATGAGTGGTTTGAAGAGAACAATCTCGTCGATCCTGTTCAGGAATTCCGGTCGAAGGCGTTTGCGTAAAAGATCAAGGATGGTGATGCGGAGTTCGGAAATCAGTTCGTCACGATTGGACTCTGTGATATCGAGG
The DNA here is from genome assembly GCA_038202665.1 of Kapaibacterium sp. (SeqCode). Lineage (GTDB taxonomy): Bacteria > Bacteroidota > Ignavibacteria > Kapaibacteriales > Kapaibacteriaceae > Kapaibacterium. The sequence continues at coordinate 5,266 of JBBRES010000128.1, forward strand.
AGTCGATCTTGCATGACGTCCGTACCAAGATTGCTTGTCATGATGATGATGGAGTTTCGAAAATCGACGGACCTTCCCTGGCCATCGGTTAAGCGCCCGTCATCCAACACCTGAAGCAGGACATTGAAAACATCCGGATGTGCCTTCTCGATCTCGTCCAGCAACACAACACAGTAGGGGTTGCGTCGCACGGCCTCTGTGAGCTGTCCGCCTTCTTCATATCCAACGTAGCCGGGAGGGGCACCGAGGAGTCGCGACACAGAGTGCTTCTCCATGTATTCACTCATGTCGATCCGAACCATAGCGTTTTCATCGTCGAACAAGAACTCTGCGAGTGCGCGAGCCATCTCGGTTTTTCCAACGCCGGTGGTACCTAAGAAGATGAACGAGCCGATGGGACGCTTTGCGTCTTGCAATCCGGCACGCGACCTTCGAATGGCGTTGGCTACGGCATGAACGGCCTCGTCCTGTCCGATCACTCGGTCATGCAATCGATCTTCCATCTTTAACAGTTTTGTGCGCTCTGTTTCAAGCATACGCTGCACCGGAATGCCTGTCCACTTCGCCACAATCTCGGCAATGTCTTCAGCACCGATCTCTTCTTTGAGCATCGAAGAGGATTCTTGCACACGCGCTAGTTCTGCATTCGCCGCGTCGAGTTTTCGTTCGAGTTCGTTGAGGGTGCCATAGCGGAGTTCGGCAACGCGACCGTAATCACCGGCACGTTCTGCTTCGGCAGCTTGTTGTTTTACGGACTCAATCTCTGACTTTAGCAATCGAAGCGATTGTATGTGCAGTTTCTCCGTTTCCCATTTCGCCCGAAGGTCACCATAACTCCGTTGCAGTTCGGCCAACTCTCGGTTGATCTCTTCTAGGCGCTTTCGCGTTGCTTGTACTGTGTCATGGGACATGGTGAACCTCGTGTTGTAGACGCCCTATGACGATGTACAATGCCATTTGGTGGGGCGTAAGGCACTTGCGAGGTGCGTTTTCCTCCGGCATTTTTTGAGAGCCGTCGAATTGTCGTATTTTGGCAACCATATGGATCCACTCCTTCGGTTGATCATCGTGATTGCTCAAAGCTATCTCATCGGTTCCATACCGACAGCTTTGATCATCAGTAAAAAATTCTTTGGCTTCGACATCCGGTCGAAAGGCTCAGGAAACTTGGGAAGCACCAATGCGTTCCGTGTCCTGGGCTGGAAGTGGGGCGTAGTGGTCCAACTAGCGGATATTGCAAAGGGTCTCGTAGCAGTGCTGCTCGTAGCCTATTTCTTCGATTCCCAAATGCCGTTCGAGAATCACACTCCTTTTGAAGATGCAACCGTTGTAAAGATTATTGCTGGGTTCGCCGCTGTAATGGGCCACATTTGGTCGGTCTTCGCAGGGTTTAAGGGCGGCAAGGGTATCAATACGTCGCTTGGAATGTTGATCGCCTTGGCACCCGTCGAAGTAGCCATTGCAGTAGGCGTGTTCGCCCTTCTTGTCTTTGCCTCCGGATATGTATCGTTGGGTAGCATCATTGCTGCAATGTCTGTTCCCGGAACCATGGCCATTCGCTACAATCTGTTTGGTGTGCAGATCAACGGCTATCATACGCTTATCTATTTCTGCATTGCCCTTGCCGTAATTGTGATCTATGCTCACAGAGCAAACATCAAGCGACTACTGGCCGGAACCGAAAACCGGTTCCAAAAGCTGCAGTTGTTCCGACGATTTCGCCATCATTCGTAAAGCATGAAGGTTTCCGTCATTGGTGCTGGTGCGTGGGGAACCGCACTTGCCTCCGTAGCCGCAGAGAACGGACACGACATTGTCATGTGGGCTCGTGAAGAGCACGTGGTTGACGAGATCAACGCGGTACACACGAATAGCACGTTCTTGCCTGACGTCACCCTTTCCAGTGCCATTCGAGCAACCCAATCGATTGATGACGTTCAGGGTGCCGACGTAACAATCATTGCTACGCCAACGCAGTTCATCCGATCT
>JBBRES010000129.1:0-7211 GCA_038202665.1 Kapaibacterium sp. (SeqCode)
ACTGTTGAAGCCCGTAGAGGTGAGCCCGTTGAGGATTGTGTCTTGCGCCGTAAACACATTCCCACTCCACGTGATTGCGCCAAGATCGATCACGGAACCAGAGATAGTGATGGCGTTGCCGATCGTCACAGTGGCGCCAAGATCAAGGCCCCATCCCGTTCCTACTGGTTCGAAGGCATTACCAGGAATGAACGATGGAGTAGTGGCCTTGCCGTAACTGATGCCGAAGAACGGACTAAGAGCACTCGTCGCGCGCAAAGCGCCGTTCTCTGTGTACGCGTCCAAGTAGGCATAGCCCATCAGGTACCGTACGCTTGTTCCAAGGTAGACGTGAACATCACCAACATCTGCAACGTTGAGTCCGTACGACAAACCCACATCGCGAAACCAAATCATCTGCAAGCGTGTGCCACCGAAGAGTTCTGAGAAGTAGAGTGGCTTCTTCGCATATCCAACGGTGTCGCCCTTGTAGTCGAGCGCGAGAGAATCGAAGTAAGAATAGTGTCTGCCCTCGAAGATGAGGCGCGACGCGGCTTCGTTGAAAGTGAAGGTGCCTGCTACGCGTTCGCGGACAGTGATTGCAACGCCTCCCCAATGTTCTGACTGATACGACGCACCAACGGCCATCACGTCTACGTTGAACCGAAGTCCGTTGTCGATGAAGGCCTGCGCGGCAGTGCGTTTCTCTTCTGTGGTAAAATTGGCCGCCGTCTTTTGCGTGAGTGCGTCCCACAGCTCGCCGCGACGTAGTGCATCTGATGAAGCGCTCACACTTGCTTCTGCAACGGTGAACGCCCAGTTACGTTTGCTGCGTGAGATGCCAGTAGATACAGGGGTCGCAAGACGATAGATGTCTTCGGTGGGAACAAAGCCAAGGTTGGCCGGATTGATGCCTACGCATTGATAGTCTGTTGCTGTGCTCGTGATGAAGGCACCAAATCCGATACGACCCCAGTCGCTCGCATCGGTTTGCGCCCAGCATGGAAGTGCAAGCATGAACAACAGAACGTACTTCACATCGCGTCTTTGATCATCGACGCAACGAGCTCTGCAATGCGGACTGCTTCTGCTCCATCATCTGCCGTGACTGCCGCAACTTCTCCTGTTTGTATGCTATGCAAGAACGCACGCTGCTCAGCGGCTATGGCATTAGTTGTTGGCACTGCAGGTGTGTCGAACACGATCATGCGATCTCCGTGCTGTGTGGTGATGTTGCCAAGTGGCACTTGGTGCGACATGTCGAAGTGTTGTGTGTCGATCAGTCGGTATAGTTCCACCGATGGCGCCGCTAGGTCGAGCGAGATATAACTATCGGACTGGAACACGCGCATTTTTCGCATCGGCTTGGCAGAAATGCGAGAAGCCGTGAGATTCGCAACGCATCCGTTTTCAAACTCAATGCGAGCGTTGCAAATGTCGGGCGTATCGGTGAGTACGGACACTCCCGTTGCACGCACGTCGGACACCTTGCTTTTCGTAAGCCAGAGAATCAAATCAATGTCATGAATCATCAAGTCGTGGATCACACTTACATCAATCGCACGCGGTTTGAACTGAGCAAGTCTGTGCGCCTCGATGAAGCGCGGTTCAACGTGGACAGAAGCCAGGGCTTGGATGGCGGGATTGAAGCGTTCTACATGACCTACTTGCACCACACGGTCTGCACTTGCAGCAATGCGCAACAAGTTTGTTGCTTCTGCCACCGTCGACGTGATCGGCTTTTCGATAAAGCAATGGAGTCCGCGCTCGAGGGCTGCCTTGGCATGATCGTAGTGCATCGAGGTAGGACTTGCGATCGTTACAGCATCCACGTCTGGCATGTCATCGATCGAGGCATACCATACAGCTCCATGCTCCACGGCAACGGCTCTGCCTTTTGTCTCGTCTGGATCTACAACGGCTACAAGTGTTGCGTCTTCTTGTTGTCCCCACAACCGCGCGTGAATCGATCCTAAATGTCCTGTGCCTATAACGGCGATGCGAAGCATAGTGGTCCTGCCTTGGAAAATTCAACTACAATATAGAAATGCCAGTAGGATGTATATTCCAAACATGCGTTTGACTCTCTGCATTTTATTCCTCTCTACTCTGCGTTTGCTGGCGCAAGACATTCAGTTCTCGTTGCCCATTCAGGGCACGATTGGAAGAGACTATTACCTTGTAAACCATGTAGACCTAGACACGGCTACCGGTAGTGTGAGAGATTTCATGTGCGGTGTTCATACCTACGACGGCCATCAAGGAACTGATTTCGTCCTTCGTTCATTCAGACAAATGGACAGTGGCGTAGCGGTGATCGCTGCTGCCGACGGTGTGGTGACGGCTGTGATTGATTCGCTGTACGACCGACAGAAGAAAAGCGTCAAGGATAGAGGCTTCGGGAATTACGTTGCCATTGAACACCGTAGTGGATTCGTTTCCTACTATGCTCATCTGCGTAAGAACAGTGCCACGGTGCGCGTTGGAGATACGGTTACTCGAGGCCGACGGCTGGGTCTTGTTGGGAGTAGCGGGAATAGCGAAGATCCACACCTCCATTTTGAAGTATGGCAGCGGATAGACCCGTTCGCTGGCAATTGCTCGAACAATGCCTCGCTTTGGAAATCGCAGCCCGACTATTCGGACGGATTTGTTCTCATCGACCACGACGTAACCTCGTGGCCACCAACGTTAGATACACTGCGGGAACGTCCGCCCGGGCAAACGAAGTTCGGCCTCACTGATTCAACAATCACGTTTTGGTCTCTGCAACAAGGTGTGTTGCCTACAGACGAGATCACTATTGAATGGTTTACGCCTGATAACACCTCATGGTATCAGTATCGGACAACTGCAGGAATCTTTTCGCAGTACTATTACTTTTGGTCATACATACAACGCCCAGAACAAACTGGTACATGGACGCTTCAGTATAGCGTGAACGGTGTTGTGAAACTACGCGATACCATCCAAGTGACGGGGTCTGTGCAAGTGCCCATCGAACCTGATTCGGAAGTGCGAATTGTTGTCCGGCAAGGAACGATTATTGTTGACGATGTACTTGGCAGACCCGCAACAATCGAAATCTATGATGCTGTTGGCCGACTCCTTCTCAGGAACAGTGGACCGCAGCTTCAGGGGCATTTCCCACAGCCCGTGTACTGCGTTGTGATCGTTGGCAACCGGCGATTCGTTCTTCCAATGTTGCCTGAATAAACGCTTACTTCTTTGCCTTCGGATGTGCCTGCTTGTACGCGTCTTTCAAGCGCTCAACACTCACGTGGGTGTACACCTGCGTTGTCGAGAGTGAGCTGTGACCCAACATGTCGCTCACGGCTTTGAGATCCGCACCATTGTCAAGCAAATGTGTTGCGAAGGAGTGTCGCAACACGTGTGGACTCTTTCGCTTTGCCTCTGTGATAGGACCGAGGGCTCGGCGTACAATGCGGTACGCAGATGCCGACGTAAGGCGTCCACCTCTGTCACCCAAAAAGAGCGCATGCTCCAAAGGGGAAGGATGGAGAAGATGTCGTAGGGCGGTAAAGGTGGCAAGGGCCGTGATGGTGACGGACGTCACCGGAACGATGCGCTGCTTTGAGCGCTTTCCCAACACGCGCACCGTCCGCGCTTCTACGTCGATGTCTCCCACATCTAACTGCAGCGCTTCGCTAATACGCAACCCCGATCCATACAAGAGTTCGCACAGCGCCTTGTTGCGCGCTCCTGCGGGTGTGGTAACATCAAACGATGTGAAGAGGGCATCAATCTCGGATGTCTGTAAGAACGACGGAAGTTTCTTGTCGGTCTTCGGACTCGCAACAAGAGCCGCAGGGTTTTTCGTGAGCTCACCGCTGCGGACATAGAACTTGAACATCGATTTCACCGCGGCGAGCTTCATGCGGAGCGATCTGCGAGAAAGATCTCGGTCGTGGAGCCATCCTAAGAACGGCCGAATATCATTCTCTGTCAACTCTTCAAGCTGCGGTTCCTCGCCCCATGCCTCCCTACAATACACCGTGAATTGATCGAGTGCAATGCGATAGGCCGTTATGGTATGCTCTGATGCATCGCGCTCGGAATCGAGCGTGGAAAGGAAGGTGACGATGGCATCGGAGAGCAGCATGTAGAACGTGGTAAAGTCTTATATTGCAAGGTCCTACGCAAAACTACACCACAACCATGGACATCCTCAACTATATCGACGGAGCTCTTGTTGCACCGCGCTCGAATGCGTGGCTTACCAGTGTGAATCCTGCAACGGGATCCGTGCATGCGCGCCTTCCGCGGAGCGGGGCCGACGATGTGCATGTGGCCGTCGAAGCGGCCGAGCGTGCCTTCCCATTGTGGAGCGGCAAAACAGCGCAGCAACGGTCGGAAATTATGCTGGCCATTGCTCGCGGAATTCAAGACAGATTCGATGAACTCGCACTCGCAGAGTCCGACGATCAAGGCAAGCCGGTGTGGTTGGCAAAGGCCATGGACATTCCACGCGCCGTCGATAACATCTCGTTCTTCGCAACAGAGATCCTCCACACGCATACGCGCGCATTCGAGACCAATGCCACAGTGATCAACTATACGTTGCGTCAGCCCATTGGTGTTGTCGGATGCATCTCTCCGTGGAATCTTCCCTTGTATCTCTTTACGTGGAAGATTGCACCGGCACTTGCAGCAGGCAACTGTGTGGTTGCAAAACCTTCGGAACTCACACCACTTACAGCATTTCTTTTTTCGCAGATATGCATTGATGCCGGGTTGCCGCCGGGTGTGTTGAATATCGTACACGGACTTGGTGCCGAGTGTGGGAAGGCAATCGTTGCGCATCCGCGTACGAAGGCCATCTCGTTTACCGGTGGCACCGTTACGGGCGCCGATATCGCACGCACCGCCGCACCCATGTTCAAAAAACTTTCGCTCGAATTGGGCGGAAAGAATCCAACGCTGGTCTTTGCCGATGTAGATGTAGATGCGGTTGCCAAGAAAGTTGCTCGCGCATCGTTCACAAATCAAGGCGAGATCTGCCTGTGCGGCTCTCGCATTTTTGTGCAACGTCCTATCTACGACGCCTTCAAGCTTGCATTGCTGCGCGAGATTGCCACCATCACGGTTGGAGATCCGCGCGAGCTCACATCGCGCAACGGCGCACTCGTGAGCGAAGAGCACATGCAGAAGGTGCTCTCCTATATCGAGCTTGCCCGCCACGAAGGTGGCACGATTTTGTGTGGTGGTGATCGTGTACTCCTCGATGGACGCTGTAGTAGTGGCTACTTCGTTGCACCTACACTCATCGAAGGGTTGGGCGCTGCATGTCGTGTCAATCAAGAAGAGATCTTCGGTCCGGTGGCTACCATCATGCCGTTCGACACAGAGGAAGAGGCCATTCAAGGCGCGAACAGCACCACGTACGGACTCGCAGCATCGGTGTGGACGAATGACGTGTCGCGCGTGCATCGCGTAGCACGGGTGCTCGAAAGCGGCATTGTGTGGGTGAACACGTGGCTCGAACGCGACCTACGAACACCGTTTGGCGGCATCAAGAGTAGCGGTGTAGGGCGGGAAGGCGGAGAGGAAGCATTGCGATTCTTTACGGAAGCAAAGAATGTCTGTATACAATTCTGACAGAGCAGCAGAGCCGGTTGGGGCCTATCCCCATGCGCGTCGCGTTGGCAACCTGCTGTTCTTGAGCGGGATAGGTCCGCGCGAGCGCGGCCAATCCGCCATCCCCGGCGTTGAACGCAACGACGATGGAACGATCCGTTCCTACGATATCGCTGTGCAAACGCTGAGCGTGTTCCGCAACATTCGATTCATTCTCGAAGACTGTGGCTCGGCATGGGAAAACATCGTGGACGTGCAAGTGTTTCTGACGAATATGAAGGACGACTTCAAACCCTTCAATGCCATCTATGCCGAACACTTCAGTCATGTGCAAGCATGCAGAACAACCGTAGAAGTGAACTGTTTACCAACGCCGATCGCCGTGGAGCTCAAGTGTATCGCAACCATCGACTGAACTTCATGCATCGATCGTTCCTCCTTGCCACTTTCCTCCTACTTGCAGTTCATGCAACGTCGCAGCCACAACTGCGATACATGATTCCGGACATTGGCACAACAAACTTTACAACCTACGTAGAGTTTATTGGCGCGTTCGATAAGCCAGGTGCATTTGGAGCAGACTCGCTTTCGTTGAACAACACAAACGACAAAGTCCGCGTGCGATGCGCCAACGATGCAGACACGAACAAGATTAAACTGGGTCCGTGTGTTGTGAGTTGGAACGGTCGCATGATCAGCACACACGTTTTCGTGATGCGCAATGTGTTTCCGAATTCAGAAGACTGGGAAAAACTTACATCTGCATTTCGCATCCCAATTGTTATCGAAGTAAACGGACAGCGCTCAAACGTTGATACGTTCTACATCGTAAAGCCATGGCCACTGGGCGACATAAGTGCAAACGCACAACGTGTGCTTGGAAGTGGAACGCTCGGAAAGCGTTCGCGCAGAGGCGCATTACTCGTCGATAGTCTTGTGCTTGCTGGCTCTGTGAATAATGTGCCGAGTCCGTACAATGTCTCAACAACCGATTGCGATCCGCGCACTGCTGGCAATCAAGGATATCTACCGTTTACGCTATTGGCGGTAGGGCAGGTGCGTGGATTGAACGGCGCACAATTGCATGCAGATGCAACGGGTGTGAACGGCGGACCCGGCGGCGGTGGCGGTGGGGGAGGCTTCGAAAACTTCCTCGCAGGTGGTGCTGGTGGTACAAATGGTGGCGACGGATTTACAGGCGGCGGTCCGGGCGGCGCGAACAACTCCATTGGTGGAAGCAACAGACGTAAGCCGGGCGTTGGCTCTGGCGAAGAAATACTATCGGGCAATTCTAATACCCATGGCAGCGCCGCACTCAATGGCGTGCTTGGTGGCGAGGCGCTCACGAGTTACGAAAATGCAGGCGGCGGAATCGGTCACCCATTTGGCAGTGGCGGCATTGGATGCTCGGTGAAGAATTCATGCAATCCAGACGGTGGCTATGGCGGCGGCAGCGGATATCAAGAAGGAAAACGTGGAGCCGGCGGTGGCTACGGATCTGCAGGCAAGGCAGAGAATGGTTCAAAGGGTGCCGGTAATGCGCATGGTAACATGGCCATGGTACCACTCGCCGGTGGTAGTGGTGGAGCAAGCGGTAATCCTGGTGGCTTTGATAAGTCGGGCGCGGGTGGCGG
>JBBRES010000130.1:0-7184 GCA_038202665.1 Kapaibacterium sp. (SeqCode)
ACCACTCCGCCCCCCGCCACCCTTAGCCTTACCGCTCCTGTTGGAGGTGCCACACTACGTGTTGGCACAGTGGTACCAATCTCTTGGAAGTTCACGAGTGTTCTGAATGTGATGCTCGAGTATAGTACGACAGGAAACGCAGGTCCGTGGAAGAACATCGTTGCAAGTACACCCGCAGTAACGGGAACCTACATGTGGACGGTGCCAACGGATTCATCGATGTCTGTGTTCGTGCGCGTCTCGTCGGTTGAAACGCCAACGCTCACCGCCATGAATGCAATCAACGTGATGATTCTGCCAGTGAGTACCACGGCGACGTTCGTTCTCACCATACCACAAGGCAACGAGGTGTATCACGTAGGAGACCGTGTTGCCATTCGTTGGAGTGGTACAGCAGTGAAGCTCTTGATGTCGGAAGATGAAGACGACGACAGCGATAGTTCCAGCGATGACGGAGATGATGACGGAGATGATGATGGCGGTGATGATGCCGACACAACCGGTGGTGGTGGAACAGATACCACAACAACTGGTGGTGGTGGAACAGATACCACAACAACGGGTGGTGGAGGAACAGATACCACAACAACTGGTGGTGGTGGAACAGATACCACGACAACGGGTGGTGGAACTGATACCACAACAACTGGTAGTGGTGGATCCGATACGACGAAGGTGCCAAGCGTGAGTTTGCGTATCGAGTGGTCTGCGGATGGACCTGCAGGTCCGTGGGAAATCATCGCTGAAGGCGTGCCTGCGAAAAATGCCGTATTCAATTGGGTCGCACCAAATCATCCAACAACAACGGCGTTTGTTCGATTGAGCAACATGCTGAAGTCGTCACAAGAGTCCATCAACACGGTTGCATTCTCTATCGTGGGTTCTACGACCGACGATGGAGACACGACAGAAATAGAAACGGTGCACATCACCTCTCCACGCACGGGCTCGAAGCTCACGCCAAGCAAGACCACAACCATTACGTGGGAAACGCGCGCAACGCGCACGGTACATGTAGAATGGGATGCATGTGGCGACGGATGGCAAACGATTACGACGAACATCCATGCGAACGTTGGTCACTATCAGTGGAATGTGCCAACGCATGCAGACGGAATCGCTGTGATCCGCATCGTCGATGCGGCAAATCCAAAGCGAATCCTAGAAGTATCTGGCGCCTTCATGCTCGTGAATCCAACGCTTACAGATGTTCGCACACAAGACGAAGACGGTCGTGCCCTCATCACGCCGCAGCCATCGAGCGCTAGTCATGTTATGATGATTCGCAAGCCGCAACCTGCGGTTGATCACTGCGACGTGATCTCCCTCACCGGACAAGTCATGCAGCAGATCGAGCTACCGTCAGAACAAACAGAGCTCACTTCTGCTCTTCTTCCCGGCGTATATATGATTCGTTGGTTTACGCCAACAGGCGCACTTCCTTTCACCACTTCTTTGATGATCATACCATGATGACCAAACTTCTCGTGATGTTCCTTGTAATAGGAATCACAACAGCAACGATTGTGAAAGCCGATAAATCCGGAAAGAGTGGCCGCACCGTTATTGCAGGCGAAGGGTGCGGAGATTGTCACGGACTTAACCCAAGTACGGCAACGTCTTTGCAACTCAAGGGAGTTGTCGGGCTTTCCGTGACCATGGCACCAGGAGAAACAAGGGCGTTCACAATCGAAGTTGCTCATGCATCCATGCTTGCGGCAGGTGTGAATATCGCCGTGAAGACCACTGCAACAGGGTCGACCGACGTAGGAACACTCATCGCACCTGGTGGGGGTGGACTGAAAGTAAAGGTGAACGAACTCGTACACACGGCACCCAAGGCTATGCAGAACGGATCCGTGCAGTTCATCTTCTCGTACAGAGCACCTGCGACTACGGGAACCTACTTCCTGCGAGCAACAGGAAATGCCGTGAACCTAGACGATATTGAATCTGCAGCCGATCAATGGAATTTTATGCCAACGGTGAGCATCGTTGTTGCAGACCCAACGTCAGTTGCGGAGATACTTCCGAATGGCCTAGGTCTGTATCCACAACCAATGGGCGACGCATCTACGGTAATGATGACTGGCGTTGCAGATGGAGCGTACGAGATTGACGTCGTGGATGCAACGGGTACACTGCTCGTGCTTGGGGCGGGCGTCGCTGCATCGAACGGACATGTTCCACTGCCCGCTGCTGTTGCTACACTGCCACGTGGCGTGTATGCCATTGTACTCCGCAATGGCTCTGCAATGCAGCGCATGTTGTTCATGCGATGATCACGTATGCTGGATGACGAATGCATACAATGGCATGCCAACAGTAATGTTGAAGGGGAATGTTACTGCAAGGGCCATTGGAATATAGAGGCCGGGATCGGCCTTGGGAGCGGCAAGGCGCATGGCGGCAGGGACGGCGATATAGGATGCGCTTGCAGCGAGAATGGAAAACATGAAGCGATTGCCGTAGTCAGCACTCACAAGGTGACTGATTGCGGCAATGCCGCATCCATTCACACAGGGGATCACAATGGCGAAGGCGAGCGAGAACCAACCGTAGCGACGAAACGCTCCAAGCTTTGCTCCAGTTACCAGACCCATCTCGAGTAAGAAGATGGCAAGAAAGCCCTTGAAGATGTCCGTCGTGAATGGCTTGATACCCTCTGCCTGCTTGACATCCGCGATGAGTCCGATGATCAAACTTCCAACGATCATCAGTACGCTTCCATTCGTAAACGCATGCCGAATCATCGGACCCAGCGTTGATCGTGACGTTGATTGTGCATCGTAGATAATCATCAGCACCACGCCTACAAGAATGGCTGGCGACTCCATCAACGCCATTACAGCCACCATGTGTCCGCCAAATGTGAGTTGCTGCGATTCAAGAAACGACGATGCCGCAACGAACGTGACGGCACTCACCGATCCATACGCAGCGGCAATGGCGCCACTATCCGCCACAGAAAGCTTGCGCTTCAGAATGAAGAATGTGTACGCGGGAATTGCTGTTGCAATCAAGAGTCCAAAGACGAGCGACCACGCTATCTCCGAGGTGAACGTGCTATGCGCTAGCTCCTGTCCACCTCGGAAGCCAATCGAGAAAAGCAGATAGAGTGAAATGAACTTAACCGATGCTGCCGGGATTTCGAGGTCACTTCTGATCCTCGAAGCAAGCACCCCAAGCACAAAGAATAGCAGCGTAGGGTTCGTGAGATTGGAAATGAGAATGTGTGTGTCCATGGTCGCGCAACCTACATCGTTTGCCAGCAACGGAAAAGGTACTTTTTGCGAACTGTAGATGTCTACCGTTGAACAATCAGCGACCGTGCAGTGCGCTTGCGTTCCGTCGTAAGTACCACCGTGTACATTCCAACTGGAAGTGATGACAGGTCTAGCAGGGTGGCAGGGTTCTGTAGAGACAACGAGTACACAATGTTTCCCGATGCATCCACGAGCATCGCCGTTGTCTCTTTCGCAGGGACATTTGGAAACTCGATGGTTGCGTGATGCGATGCAGGATTGGGATACAAACTCATGCTAGAGATCAAGACCTCGTCCGCCTGTGTTGTGCGTTCTTGTGGGGGTGATGGGATGACGGTGATACCGTCAAAGCCAGCAAGATAGACCGTGCCGTTCGCGTCGGTGATCATGTCTAGGTAGGCACCGTCTCTTTGATACGTCCAACCTATAGCTGGGATGTTGTCAAGAGTTTCTAGCCCCATTCCAAACATGGATTCACGCAAGGAGCTCGGAGCATACCTGTTTGGATGTTGCGCAAACGATACGCGTTCGATTTGGCGTAGTACGTCATTGCTGATGTACCTTGTTGATGTTATTAGCTGCGTTGATGCCCTCGTGATATCGGGTATACTTGGCGCAAGGTAGAACGCACTAGTAGTGTCCTCGTTTGTTTCGCGCCAACAGACTATGGCAGCAGTGTTGGCGAGGAGATCAATCTGGGACACCGTAAGGTAACTGTAATAGACAATGTTATCTAAATCGACGAATGCTGTGTAGCCCGATCCGCCGCGTATCTCAAGCAATCTGCTTCGTTTCAGGCTTTGAATGTCAATCTCGTCTACGTACGACGGAGTGGCAATGCGAATCACGCCGTTATGCATGATCACGTCGGTTGTTCTATCGTCTGGCCAATGTGATTCGGATTTGCCGCCTTTCCGGAGAAACGTTTCCCAATTGACGCCATCGAACATAGATGCACCCCCATCATCACTAAAGGCCCAGAGTCTGTTACGATCGTCGAGTAGAATCCGTACGATGCGGCCCTGCACAAGCGGAGTGGTCTCCGATGTATATCTGACTATTGATGGATATGAGAGAATGTCGACCATAGCAACGGGAAGTACTGGTTTGTAGTTGTCATTCATCAGTGGGCGAGACGTAACTGCTTGACCGGTTAGCTCTGTGTAGTGCAGCAATACGCCGTTGTACAGAGTCCAACGCACACCACCAGCAACTACCGTTCTATTCATACATGCATAGGATGCTTCGAAATAGCAAGCGCTCGTAGTTGCTGTGCACCTGCATACAATTGTGACGGCAGCAATAAGTGTAAGGATTCGTTTCATAGCGTCCTCCAAACGAGTGTGAGAAGAGTTGCTCATACAGAAGGGGAGACACATAGGAAGGAGTGCAGGGTTACATTGTTTGGCGCGAGATAGGAGCAAATGTGAAGAATCGTAGTTTTGCGACATCCCATGCTCATCGCACACCATCCATCGCTCTTGCACGAGATTCGACGTCCCACCAAGGCAGATCCGCTTCGCGTGTTGGTGAGCGGATGCTTGGCAGGGTGGCAGTGTGGAGTTAGTGGAACGGATTACGGATTAGGTCAACTGCTACAAGAACTCTTCGCCCTTCCCACCATTCACGTTGTTCCGTTCTGTCCGGAGCACCATTCTCTCGGAACTCCGCGCACCATGCCCGACATACACGGCGGCGACGGTGTAGATGTTCTCGCAGGCACTGCTCGCGTCCTCGATGAGCATGGGACGGACATTACACAGGCCATGATAGAAGGTGGCAAGGCAATGCTCGCCGCAGCACAAGCGCATCGCGCCGAACTCGCCATCCTCACAGAGAATAGTGCTGCATGTGGAAGTCAGGTGATCTCTGATGGTTGCAGATTCGACGAGGTGCGCAAATTCCGAAAGGGCGTTGGCGTTGCCACGGCCATTCTCTTAGAGGGCGGACTTCCCGTGATCGGCTTACGTGACATGAGAAGCCTTGCCGCCCTACGTAGCATACTTGACGAAACGTATAGCGTCCCATCCGAACTTGTAGACCACCATGATCATCCGTGGACGCGCGAACACCTTCCAATGCCTCATCCCAGAGCGTAGATAATGGTGCTTCCGCGCTCAAGAGTACACGTATGTCCATGAGAAAAGAAATTCGTTTCGAGATTGAATCTCTCCGTCCGCTCGACGACCTAGAGGCGCAACACATTTCTGAAACACTTCGCTGGATAGATTCCGGTGCGCCGCTCTTTCGAATCGAAAAACCTGCAACACCGCCAATGCACTTGGTCGCCTACTTCGCTGTTGTCGATGCCGACTCCATACTACTCGTCGATCACAAGAATGCAAAGCTATGGCTACCAACGGGTGGGCATGTAGAACCGAATGAGCATCCGAGATCGACGGTCGAGCGAGAACTATTCGAAGAGCTCGGTCTCCGTTTATCGGCGCCGGTGGCTGCCCCGTGCATGATTACGTGTACCATAACGGTGGGGACGACGGCTGGGCATACGGATGTGTCGCTGTGGTATGTGCTTCAAGGCAATCGCATGCAGGATGTAGTCTATGATACAGACGAATTTAACAGCGTTCGGTGGTTCTCTTTCGCAGGCGTGCCATTGGATCGGTCAGACCCGCACATGGCAAGGTTTCTTCAAAAGCTCGCAATCAAAAGTTGACTCCTTACTAAGTAGTCAGTATATTGCGTCATGTCAACCCGCGATCTCATCCTCCAGCTCGGTCAAGAACTCTTTCGAACGAAGGGCTTCAATGCCTTTAGCTACTACGATCTTGCCGAAGCGCTAAAGGTCCGACCCGCCGCCATTCATTATCACTTCCCTACAAAAGACGATCTCGCTCGCGCTATTATCGAGCAGGAGCGAGAAACATTTCAGGCATTTACCGAGAAGACAGACCGGCTCACGGACTATCGTCTGCGGATGCGGCGCTTCATTCAATCGTTTGCTGGCCACGCAGAGGCGCATCAGCTCTGCCTTGTGGGCGCATCGGGCGCCGACTTCGCTTCGTTTGGTCGCGCTGTCCACGAGCAGATCCGTCGTATGGCAACCGAGATCATCACGTGGCTAGAGCGTACTCTCCAAGAGGGTCGGGCGGCGGGGACGTTCGTCTTTCAAGGCTCTGCACACACACGAGCACTGCTCGTCGTTACGAACATGGCTGCATCGCTTCACCTTGCGCGCATTCTTGGCACACAGGAATTCAAACGGTTATCACAACAGCTCCTTACAGACTTAACAACGAGAACACCATCATGAGAAGAGTCGTCATCACCGGCATGGGAGCACTCACGCCAATCGGAAACAACATAGATGTGTTTCGCACCAACTTGTTCGCAGGGATGAGTGGCGCCGGACCCATCACGCAATTTGATGCGTCGAAATTCAAGACGCGATTTGCGTGTGAAGTAAAGGGCTTTAATGCCGAAGAGTACATCGAGCGCGCCGCACTACGGAGGATGGACCCTGTCACACACTATGCCATTGCCGTTGCGGACGAGGCCATGAAGCAGGCCGGCTTTGATATGGACACGATCGACCGAACGCGCTTTGGAGTGATCTGGGCAAGCGGACAAGGTGGGTTTCAAACCGTGGAGCAACAGATCACAGAGTTTGTGAGAGGTGATGGGACACCGCGCTTCAACCCGTTCTTCATTCCGCGAACGATCGTCGACATTACGTCAGGTCAGCTCGCTATTCGGTACGGACTAAATGGCATCAACTTCACCACCGTCTCTGCATGTGCATCGAGTAACTCGGCACTCATGGATGCCTTTAACTACATACGATGGGGCAAGGCGGATATGTTCGTGACGGGTGGTTCGGAAGCGGCCATCTGTGCTTCAGGCGTTGGTGGTTTCAATGCGATGAAGGCCATGTCCACACGAAACGACAACCCCGCCGCG
>JBBRES010000131.1:0-7169 GCA_038202665.1 Kapaibacterium sp. (SeqCode)
CACGAACAAAGGTAATTGCCATGGGAGCCTACCCAGCATGGACCGTTGTGTTGGACAAAGGGAAGAACCTGAACGCTACCTTCCACAACATGCTCCAAGAGGAGTTTCCAATCCATTGGCACGGTTTGAAGGCGCCAGAAAAGATGGACGGACATCCGGCAGATGCAATTCAGCCGAACGCAATGTACAACTACTTCTTCCCGGTAAAGAATAGAGCAGGAACATACTACTACCATTCGCATGCCTATCTGAAGACCGGGGAACAAGTCTTCAAGGGTATGTATGGGGCCTTCATCATTCACGACGATGAGGAGAAGGCACTGAACCTGCCAAGCGGCGAGTTCGATGTCCCGGTGATGATCCAAGACGTGCGCATCGACAGCCAGAAGCAGCTCGACTATGCTCCCGATCACATGGATGGCATGGAAGGGTACATGGGCAATGTGATGCTCACGAACGGTACACCGGATGCAACACTTGCTGTGAAGCGCGGCTCGTATCGTTTCCGGTTGTTGAATGCATCGAATGCACGGTTGTACAAGATTCGTCTTGGCGCGAATCTTCCATTTACGATTATCTCTTCCGATGGTGGACTGCTGGAAACGGCAACGACGGTAAACGAATTGTGGCTGGGTTCGGCTGAGCGTTATGATATCCTTGTAGACTTCTCGGCGCACCCGGCTGGCACATCGTTTGCACTCCGTTCAGAGGAGTACCCTGCGCCTCCTGGACATATGGGTGGTGCACAGCCTCTCTATCCGCAAGGTCGTCCGTTTGACATCCTCACGTTTACCGTTACAGAAGCATCGGCTCCTGTGTACACAGTGCCCGCAAAACTGTCTACGATAGAGCGCTATAATGAGGCCGACGCTAAACGTGTTCGCACGTTCGAACTCGCAATGAAAATGTCGCTTGGCATGAAGCACACAATCAATGGCAAGCTCTTCGACATGATGCGTATCGATGAAGAGGTACCGTTTAACGAACTCGAGATATGGGAGATCTGGAACAACGACGATTCCATGACGCACCCAATTCATATTCACGGTACTCAGGTACAGATTCTGTCGCGCAATGGCAAGACCGACATACTACCTCACGAACGTGGATGGAAGGACACGATGCTTGTTCATCCAAACGAGCGTCTGCGTTTCATGGTGAAGTTCGAGGACTACGGCGGTATGTACATGATGCACTGCCACAACCTGGAGCACGAAGACGACGGCATGATGATCAACATCATGGTGAACATGCCAACCGATGTACAAGACGAAGCTCAGTCAAAGAATCTACAGGCATCGTACATCGGATCACAAGATGTGATCCTGGCTACCTTCCCACCTTCCGCCGGCAATACGATGGTGTTCTTGCATGCAGTCGATGGTAACATTGTATCATCGATGCCATTGAACGAGACGATGGGCGACGTGCGTCTGCCAGTATCTGCGCTCGCGTCTGGCATGTACTGGATACGTGTTGGTCGTCAGAGTGTACAAGTGGCAATCACACGCTGATCGCCACAAGGGAACTGTACCGATCTACACGCACGTCTATGAGCGTGGTCGTGTTGGGATAGAACAACGATGTACCGCCTTTCGAATCAGGGTCGAACACTACCATGCGTTCGAACGGTTGAGTGTGATAGGCAATTTGCTTGTCGCCAGCGCTGGCTTCAATACTCATGGTGATCACATGTGTTGGCGCTCCGTTCGTCATGAGCAAGTCGTTCACGGCTCGAACGTCAAGAAGAAATCGACGGTATTCTGGTGAGTCGCCGTGGGTGTGCGCGTTCTTCTTTAGCATATCGTCCAGTTTTGAACTACGGCGCTCTTCTTCGTCTGTGCGATGTGCGTCCTTTTTGATACATGCAAAGCCCGACACCAACTCGTTGGAAATCTTCGTGCGGTCCCAGACGTCAAACACCATGTGATAATCGCAGATGGGCATGTTGCGGTCATCCCGCAAACGGAAATAGAACTGCTGAAAGTCTGGCTGTTGTTGCAGGTGCTGAAACTCCGTCGTGAAGAGCACAGCCCGGTCTTGCAGTGTAGTGTGGTCTGGATTGTCTGCAAGAGTTGAGAGGATGAACGAGGCCACGTCTACGTTCTCGAGAATGGTGGCATGGTCGCAATCCGCGTGGATGGCCAACGGCACGTTGGGAAGGTCTTGCGTGGTAAGCCATGCCGCCTTCACATCCTCACCATGATTTTTTACGTGCACAAGATCGAGTGTGAAGATGCGCGACTGCAGACCCGCACCAGCAACGACGATGGTGCCATCGGTGCCGTCTTCATTGATGAGTTTGCGCACGCCGCCGTAGGGACGTGCACCGGTGACCACACATGCGCGAATCCGACCATCGCCATACAGTGTTCCCGAAGGCGAGAACAGATCGAACTCTGCAAGCTCCCATTGTTTAGGAGAGGCAAGTTCGAGGGCGGAAAGGATCTGTACGCCCACTTCATTGAAGTCTGCGAACTGTCGATTGCCTTTGGCAAGTCTGCCCAGTAGCGAGCTGCCTTTGCTTGCAAGCGGAGAGCCGAAGTTTGCTGGCGCAAGGTAGAACACGCGGTCGATTCGCTGTGCGATGTTAGCCCAGGCGAATTGCTTGAGGAGCTGCCGGACAACAAGTGCACCGGTGCTATGCGTGATAAAGTGGATGGGTGGTTGAGCCGCATCGAGGAGTCCCTGCGACGTGAGCTCATTAAACAACCCTTCGGCAATGTCTTCGAGATTTGCTTGATCTTCGAGCGAGTTGTAGTCGACGTATCGCAACGTCATATTTCCGATTGGCGGCTGCCGAAGCGCATTCTGCGTTGTGAGCAATGCGCCGATTGTCTTGCGCATGCTATCGGCCTTATCACTCCAGCCATGAACGATCACCACATTCATACGACCTCCTTTGTCACACTTTGATTGTTCTATGTCCCTCCGGTGTACACCACTGGAGTTCGTATGGACCAACTACCATTTCCCATCGGCCTGCACATCATCCTCACACCGGGTCCGATGTGTGCGCTTATTCCTGACGATCGGTGCGAGGCCATTCGTGCCGCCATTCGGCGTGCGGCCGGCCTTGCTAACTGTGCTTTCAAGGCCGCCCATCTCGAGGCGGACCATGTGCACGTGCTCGTGATCGCCGTTGATGAACAGCATGCTGCATCGTTCTTCGATGAACTCGTCGAACATACAACATCGGCTGCACGAAACGGAACGCAATACGAGACTTTTATGTGGAATGAACGCGTACATCTTACGCTGCTGTTGCCGTGGCATATCGAAGTGTTCGCCTCGTTCGTGCGCGACCAAGAGCTCTACCACGAAACGCATACGCTGGAGCAAGAACTCGACGAAGTGTTTCTGGCACCAATGCGCGTTACGTCGTAGCGAGCTTTTTCATGGCCCTACCAAATCGCTCCATCTCTTGGACCGTGGTGTACACACTGGGTGCTACACGCAGACCTTTGAACTCGTCGTGCACAATGGCAACGGTGAAAATTCGATAGTCGGTGAGGAGTTGCTCCGAGATCTTGCCAGGGTCCGTGCCTTCGATATGAACAAGGCGCAGTCCACACTGCATGGACTCGTTGGAAATGTCCGTGAGGTAGGACACGTTCTTCATTCCGTCGAGCATGTTGTGGTAGATGCTATGCAAGTACCGAAGCCGAGCAGCCTTGCGATCGATGCCCATGGCCTTGTTGAAGGCCACAGCCTCGGCTAATGCATTGTGAACGGCGGCAGGGTGGGTGCCAATCTCTTCGAACTTTCGGATGTTCTCGTCCATCTCTTTGGGGGCGGCCATGAGTGGCCACACATCTTTGATGAGTTCTTTTCGCACGTAGAGCATGCCGGTACCGATGGGACCGCACGTCCACTTATGGAGCGACGTGCCATAGAAGTCGCAGTCCAGTTCATCGCGCGTAAACGGGAAATGAGCAAAGGCGTGAGCACCGTCTACGATGCACTTGATGTTGCGTTTCCGCGCCATACGGCACACGTCCGCTACGGGGGTGATCTGTCCGTTCAGAAACACCACATGTGAAATGTGGATGATTTTTGTCCTGTCCGTGATTGCCGCTTCTATTGCGCGCACGAAGTCTGCATTGTTCATCAATGGTACGGGTACCTTCACCTTCTTGAGGACGATGCCATCTCGGCGAACACGTTGCTCCCATGTAGTGAGCATGCGAGGATAGTCTTGCGTTGTGGTGATCACTTCGTCTCCGCGCTGCAACGGAAGTCCCAGTTGTAGTGTTTCGAGCGACTCGCTTGCATTGCGTGTGATCGCGATCTCTTCTTTACTGCATTGAAACATATCGGCAATGCCTTCGCGCACTTGCTCGATACCGCCCTCTTGATGTCGCCACATCTCATACGCCGGTGCCTGATTTGCCTGTTCGGTGTACCGGCGAAGTGCTCCTTGTACACTACGCGGACTCGGCGCAACGCCACCATTGTTCAGGTTGGTGATCGTTCGATCCATGTCGAACGCTTCTTGAACTGTGCGCCAATAGTCTTCGTTCGTTGCCATGTCTGACGCCAACGCAGTTGGCGGCACCGCATGCATCACGTCGAGCGCTGCTCGCACGCGCCCAGAGCCAAAAGAGAGTGCCGCCAGGGGAGGAATGGCGGCAAGAGAACGTAGGAGGGAACGGCGGGAAGTACGCATGATCACATCACTTCTTTCTGGCGAAAATGGCTACAACCGCAGATACTGTTGCGGCAACAGCTCCGGTGACAATCGTCGTTACGAGAAGGAACGAGCCGATATTTTTAAAAATCACGCTCGAAGCTGCAGCTTGCTGAAGAACTGCATTTGGTGGTGCTCCCGCCAGCTTAGCTTGATCGATGGCATACTTCACCATCATGCTGAAGAACTCCGGCTCGATCATTTGTGTAAAGATGAACCACACCAACAGGTCGATGCCTAGGAGGACGGCTCCCGCACTCAGTCCTGTCGTAAGCGCCCGCATGTAGGGATATGCCCCGAGCTCCGCACGTCTGCCATGAAGTAGTGCCCCCACAACAGTAAGCACAGGAATCACAACCCAGATTATCAAGGTCGCATGCGAATACCCTGCCGAATGCATTCCCGCCATGATTTCGATGCCCAGCCACAGAATGCCACAAACGGCACCAATCATTCCCCATACTAACGAGATCATACGTCCGCTCCTTATTGTCGAATTCCTCTTTCAAATGTGCACCACATCCTCCACGTGTACAAGTCCGCGCAGCGGTATATTTGCAGCTCATCTATCCATCAGGACAATCATGACATCAACGATCTTCCATCCGTTTCACGTGGCCGCCGGTGCAAAAATGGTATCCTTCGCCGGATTCGAAATGCCCATCCAATACCCTACTGGTATTTTGGAGGAGCATCGAATCGTGCGTACGGGCGTGGGCGTGTTTGATGTGTCGCACATGGGTGAGTTCGAGATCCGTGGTAGCGATGCCCTGGCACTCATCCAGAAGATCACCATCAATGATGCGTCGAAGCTCGAGTCTGGCAAAGCTCAGTATTCCGCAATGTGCTACCCTGATGGTGGCATTGTCGACGATTTGCTGGTCTATCACCGTGGCGACCACTACATGCTTGTCGTAAACGGGGCCAATGTCGAGAAGGACCTCGCATGGGTGCAGAAGAATGCGGCAGACTTTGCAAACGTCACGGTAACGGATCAATCTGCAGACGTGCACTTGTTGGCTGTGCAAGGCCCCAAGTCTATCGAAACACTTCAAAAGCTTACCAATGCAGCCTTGGCAGAAGTGCCCTACTATTCATTCATCGATGGAACGTTGGCCGGAGTTTCGATGATCCTCTCGCGCACAGGATATACAGGCGAGATTGGTTTTGAACTGTACTTCCGTGGCGACGCGACTGTTGCAGCATCCGTCGTGAATGCCATTTTCGATGCCGGCAGCGAATTCGGGATCGCCTGGATCGGCCTTGGTGCGCGCGATACGCTGCGTTTGGAAAAAGGCTATTGCTTGTATGGAAACGATATCGATCAGACAACGAATCCTATCGAAGCCGGACTGAGTTGGATCACAAAACTTGCGAAGGGCACCTTCAATGCTAGCCACGTGATCGCAGATGTGAAGGCAGCCGGTCCAACGCGTAAGCTTGTTGGCTTTGTGATGCTCACAGAGAAGCTCTTGCCACGTCAGGGCTACGAGATCGTTTCGAACGGCGAAGTTGTAGGCAACGTCACAAGCGGCAACACCTCTCCTGGTTTGAGCATCGGCATCGGCATTGGGTATGTGCGCGCAGACCTTGCAGCGCCTGGCACACAGATCGAGATCAAGGCACGCGGAACAACGTTCCCTGCAGAAGTTCGCAAAATGCCGTTTTTGTGATTACTTGTTCGATGTAATGGAATCCACTTCGATGCGCACGGTTGTTGTACCGCTGCGCACGAAGTCTAGCATTACGGCTGCACCTTTCGACATATCGATCAATCGCTCGTGTTTCCACGGACCTCTGTCTGTTACACGCACTACGCACTGGCGTCCATTGCGCAGATTCGTCACACGCACCAACGTTCCGAACGGAAGCCATCGGTGTGCACAGGTAAAGGCGTGCATGTTGTAGATCTCGCCGCTCGACGTTTTCTTTCCGTGAAATTGATCGGCGTAGAACGAGGCAACACCCTCTTCGCATTCCTCCATCAGTGTGATGCGCGTCAGCGAATCAGAGATCGTCTTTCCGGCTGCCACCTTGCCGCCTTGCACCATCATGAGCGCATTGCGCACGGCTGCTTGTTGTTGTAGTTGCTGCAGAATCAGAGAGTCGTCGGAGGGTGGAGGGGCGGCGCGGCGAATGGCGTCGATGGCGCGACGTAGCGAGTCGCTCCGCATCCGGGCAAACATACTTTCTACGCGAAGAGAATCGCTGCGTTTCCATTGAACGCTCCACGCTGTTCGAAGCGAGTCTGCTCGTTGCCGCATCGCCGTGGTGTCTTGCGCACAGAGTCGTGGTGCCGCAAGCGCTACAAACGTGCACGCAACAACGATGCGCATCATCATAGGTTGCGTGTGTTTTGTCTGCGTCTCAAGAGATCCACAAGATCTCGCACATGCTCTGCTTCTCCGCGTTTGCAGATCATAATCGTTGATTCTGTTTCGACAACAATCAGATTGTCGATTCCAACAAGTCCGATCAT
>JBBRES010000132.1:0-7013 GCA_038202665.1 Kapaibacterium sp. (SeqCode)
CCATGTCGAAGTACGACAGCTGGCTCCATCCATGATGCGGATACCAACTAATGGAGCCACTCAGAAACGTGTAGTCACCAACCCGATCCACAATGCGACCATGGTAGAATATCTCGATGGTCATGCTGTCGTTCTTGTTAAACCGTGAAGGCAGCTTCACCCAGAAGTCACTTGCACCCTTCGGCTGCTCTACATGGAGCCTATCGCCACGAAAGAACCGCACGGAGTCTACCGGAAGCTCCGACATCAGGTCGAAGTTCACCCACTGTGTGTTGTCGGCAAGCACTTGCACGACAATTCGGTCAACCACTCGCATCGAAAGATTGCTCTCGAACGCAATGTTCATCGTGTGCTGCGCAAGATAGACTTGTTCACCAGCTTTTACTCCGAGCTCGTCTGCATAGATACGGCCAGACGAGGGCGGGCATTGATTGACGTCTGTGAATACGCGCTGACCATTCGACATTTTCGAAAGTGAGAAGTACCAGGGTTCATCGGAGTAAGGATCATGAGTGATAACGCAACCATAGTTCCCGTCACTTGTAGCTTCAACCGAAATGCAGTGCGCCGATGTGTTGTTTAAGATCGTGCGTGCGTAAGAGGCATCGATACTCGAATCCTTGCCGTGATATCCAAGTCGGAGTCCGCGTGAGAATAACTTCTCCACTTCCTTCGGGAGTACGGGGAGCGACGGTTTCATGTCGCGCAGTTGTGTGAGCAGCGTACTATCGGTGAACATGAAGAAAGCAGATGTGCATTCTTCATTGTAGACGTCGTTTGGATAAAATCTCTGGAGCTGCCTGCGTTCCACCAGTAACGTCGGGGTGAACGAAATGGCACCCTTGCCAACAAAGGCGGCTGTGTAGCGCTTGCCATTCACCTCTGTTCCAAGAACGATCGTCCCAGAATCAAGCGATATCAACATTGCACCATCCTCGATCATCAATCCTTCTACGGAATACACTTGCTTCGGATCGGGCTTGCTCGTCAGAAATGCGCTGCGCATCTCCGCATAGGTGGAAAACTGCTGAGAATAGCTTGTGACAACGCTGAAAAGGCAAAGCACGGTGGCAAGGTAGAACTTCATGGATAACGCCCCTCGAGCAGAGATGGTATATTTGAAAACACAACTACCTGTGAAAATATGCAAGACAACGTTCGCGACCTTCTCGGAAAAGAGATTTCTTGTCTCGATAAAGGATTTGTTCGACTCATCGACGTCATGGGAGATGATGATGCAATCGTGCAGGCTGCACGTGTTTCGTACGGTGAAGGCACGAAAAGGGTCACGGAAGACAGGGGACTGATCCGATACCTTCTGCGTCACTTGCATACGACTCCGTTCGAAATGGTGGAATTCAAGTTCCATATCAAGCTTCCGATCTTCGTTGCACGGCAATGGATCCGACACCGCACGGCAAACGTGAATGAGTACAGTGGTCGGTATTCAGAGATGAAGGATGAATTCTACGTGCCTGCAGTTGAACAGATACGGCCTCAAAGTGTCACGAATAAGCAAGGCAGATCAGAACAGGCCATGCCGCCCGACGTAGCATCGCGAATTGTGTCGCAGATGGAAGAGACGCAGCGCGAGCTCTACGATGAGTACCAATCGTTGCTTGGCGACAACCTGGCGAGAGAGCTGGCACGCATCAATCTCCCACTATCGAACTACACCGAGTGGTATTGGAAGATCGATCTGCACAACCTCTTTCATTTTCTGCGCCTTCGCATAGACCCGCATGCACAGTACGAGATTCGCGTCTATGGCGAAGCAATGGCAGAGCTCGTCAAACAGGTTGTGCCAATTGCGTGGGAGGCGTTCGAAGACTACATCCTGCATTCCACAAAGTTTTCCCGTAACGAACTCGCCGTTTTGGCGTCGATACTTCCTGCCGACCTTCCAGAGGAAGCAAGCTTGGAAAAGTTCGGATTGAAGGGTCGTGAAGCACGAGAATTCCTGGAGAAAGTACGACTGCACCTGCAACGATCGTAATGCTGTTGCGAATCGGATCTGTGTCCGTGATCGTAGGCTTGATGCTTGGATGCACGAACCAAACGTCTCCGGACGTGCAAGGATCTATGATCCCTGAGCTCCCAGCCCACATGCCTTCAGTGCCGTTTCCTGCAGACAATCCTTATAGCGCAGAAAAGGCTGAGTTGGGTAGGTATCTCTTTTACGATGTGCGCTTGAGCAGCGAGGCTACAATAGCGTGCGCTTCGTGTCATCGTCAGGAAGCAGCGTTTAGCGATGCACCGAATCAAGTAAGTAAAGGCGTGTACGGTGCTCGAGGTCAGCGAAATTCTCCAATGATCGTGAATGCCGCGTACAATCCCTATCAGTTCTGGGATGGGCGAGCAGCGACGTTAGAAGAGCAGGCCATGGGGGCGTTTTTAAACTCGATCGAAATGGCGGCGGATACGATGGCAGTGGCGACACTACTACGCGGACCAGACTATCGAGATAGATGGTTACAAGCTTTTCATGATTCAACCGTAACAATGCCACTTGCAATGAAGGCCATTGCAACGTTTGTGCGAACGCTTGTTTCTGCGAACAGTCCGTACGACCGATACTTGCGCGGCGAACGTGATGCCATGACGTCGGTGCAACTGTCGGGAATGAGACTTTTCTTTAGTGAGCGAACAAAGTGTGCATCGTGCCATAACGGACCTAACCTTACCAACAACCTTTTTCAGAATGTTGGATTGTTTAGTCACTACTTCGATACGGGTAGGTATCGCGTTACGGGCGACCACGCCGATGAGGCAATGTTTAAAACGCCAACACTGCGGAACGTTGAATTGTCGCCACCGTATATGGCCGGCGGAGATAGCGAAGACGGTGAAATGTTAACGCTCGAAAGCGTTGTAGAGCATTATGATAAAGGCGGAAAGCCATTTGGAAATAAGGATACGAGAGTAGTAGCATTAAAACTATCCAACAGCGAAAAAGCATCGCTCGTTGAATTCATGAAGGCACTTACCGATCGCAGTGTGCTGACGAATCCGCGCTTCGCAAAACCGTAACGTCCCCGTAACATCCTCGTAACGACGGCTAGCGAACTTCGCAGCCGATGAGAATACTTTTTATATGCGGCTCGATGAATCAAACGACAATGATGCACAAGATCGCGCATCAATTGTCGGAGTGTGATTGTTGGTTCACCCCATACTACACCGATGGTCTGCTTGCCGTTCTGGAACGAAACAGTCTGATCGACTTCACGGTTGCCGGACAAAAGGTGCAGCATCGTGTGCTAGACTACTGCAAGTCTCATGAACTGCCGATCGATCACCGCGGAACAGCGCGTCTCTATGACCTCATTGTGACGTGTAGCGATCTGTTCATTCCAAAAAATGTGAGACGTAGCAAGATTGTGCTCGTCCAAGAGGGGATGACAGACCCGGAGAATTTTGCCTACTACCTGGTGAAGTACCTAGGTCTCCCTCGCTACCTTGCATCCACCTCGACAACCGGGCTTTCTGATGCCTATGTGCGCTTCTGCGTGGCGTCTGAAGGGTACAGAGACCACTTTGTGCGCAAGGGTGCAAATGCCGAGAAGATCGTTGTAACGGGAATTCCAAACTTCGATAACTGTGAAATTTTCCGTGCCTTGCCGTTTGAGCATCGCAACTACACGCTCGTTGCCACAAGCGATGCTCGCGAAACCTTCAAGTATGAGAACCGGAAGAAGTTTGTCGAGAAATGTTTACGAATTGCAGGTGATTCAACGCTCATCTTCAAACTTCATCCGAACGAGATCGTAGAACGTGCCGAACAGGAAATCGAGATGTGGGCCCCGTCTGCGATTGTGTACCATGGACGACCAATTGAGCCCATGATCGCGCATTGCGACCAATTGATAACGCGATACTCCACCGTGGTGTACATCGGGATAGCCCTTGGAAAATCAGTGTTCAGCGAATTCGATTTGAATACTCTTCGGGCGATGGCGCCCATCCAAAATGATGGCACTTCTTCCTATGCGATTGCAGATGTCTGCCGTAGTGTTCTGCGTCAAGAACGATCCTACCACCAGTTCTCGATCGGGACAGCATGAATATCGTAATCGTATGTCAAACGCGAGTTGGCTCAACCAGACTTCCCGGCAAGACGCTTCTGCCGTTGGCAGGACGTCCACTTGTGATTCGATTTATGGAGCGTGTGATGCGCTCGAACTACGCTACTTCCTGTGTTGTAGCGGCTACCACCGAACCATCGGACGACGTGCTTGTTACAAGATGTTTGGAGCAGGGACTCCATGTTTTTCAAGGACATCCAACCGATCTCCTCGATAGGCACTATCGTACAGGCATCGCGTACAATGCAGATGTGGTTGTAAAGATCCCGTCCGACTGCCCGCTTATCGATCCCTTGATTATCGATCGGGTGATTCGGCAGTTTCTCGACCACAAGGGCAATGTGGACTATGTGAGCAATCTGCATCCCGCCTCGTATCCAGATGGAAACGATGTTGAAGTCATGACAATGGAGGCGCTAGAACGAGCGTGGCTCCATGCAACGAAGCCACACGAACGTGAACACACAACGCCATGGCTCTGGGATGCGAATCCTGCTATCCGTATTGGCAACCATGTGTGGGAGTCAGGTCGTGACCTTTCGATGACGCACCGTTGGACGGTTGACTATCCCGAAGACTACATGTTCGTGCGCGCTGTGTACGATCAACTGTATACGACGAATCCCATGTTCGGGTTGGAGGAAGTCCTGGATTTAGTAGAGCGGCACGAAGAGATCGAAGCACTGAACAGACATCTTGCCGGTGTGAACTGGTATCGGAGTTACATCGGTGAACTAGCCACGATTACAACGGACGATACACGTGTATATCCAGGAAGCTCCAATGGATCTGAAGCCGCTTGATCGACAAATACTCAGTGCTAGGTCACTCCGAGTTCGCGAACATATTCTCAACATGTCTACCGATGGTGGCTGTTTCACAGGCGCATCTTTGTCGTGTACGGATCTGCTTGTGTTCTTGTACGAGCACGTTCTGAATATTCGACCAGACACGGTGATGGATGTCAACCGCGACTACCTGTTGCTCTCCAAAGGTCACGACGTTCCAGCGCTGTACGGTCTCTTTGCAGAGATCGGAATGATTGATCCGCAGCGCTTGCGCAATCATCTCAGCTCAACCGATTCTATCTATTGGCACCCAAACCGCTCTGTGCCAGGTGTTGAGTTTCACTCCGGTTCATTGGGTCACCTGCTTGCAGTTGGTATCGGTATTGCACTGGACATCAAGCTTCGTGGTGGAACGAACCGCGTGTTTGTAATTCTCGGTGACGGCGAACTCAACGAAGGAAGCGTCTGGGAGGCTTGCTTAACAGCGGCTGCAAAAAAGATCGACAACCTGATTGTTGTGATCGACCGCAATCACTTCCAAGCGAATGCACGCACCGAAGAGCTCATTCCACTAGACCCGATTGATGCGAAGTTCAAGGCCTTCGGTTGGAATGCGTTCAACGTCGATGGACACGACATGGACGCTTTGAATGAAGTGTTTAGCACTGCACTAACAGGAGCGACTACACCAACTGTTGTCATTGCATCCACGATAAGGGGAAGTGGCGTTCCAAGTATCCAAGAGCGAGCAGACCGATGGTTTTGCAACTTTACGCACGAGGAAGTGGCCTCGTTGATCGAAGAGCTGCATGGAGCAGAGCAAACAACTCTCACCTCAGAAACGTTGGTGGTACGATGACCTACGAAGAGCAACTCGCGGAGATCGCCATGCGCGATGAGCGTCTGATCGTGATGACCGCCGAGAACCGTGCAGCGATTCGAAATCTTCCAACCATTCTTGGAGATCGATTCATCGACGTCGGGATAGCAGAACAAACAATGATCGGTGCAGCAGCAGGGCTCGCACTGCGGGGTCGGGTCGTCATCGTCCATGCCCTTGCCGCCTTTCTCACCATGCGCGCCTTCGAATTCATTCGGACTGACGTAGGCATTGCAGATCTGCCCGTGATCATGGTTGGTGGTGTTCCTGGAATTCTTTCAGACGGAAATGGCCCGACGCATCAGGCGATCGAAGACGTGTCGATTATGCGTGGCATTCCGAATGTGCAAGTGTTCTGCCCGGCGGATGCGACAGATCTCGAGCTTGGGTTGCCACACATCATCGCGAGCGGACATCCCTGCTATATCCGTTTTACAAATGACGTCGCAACTGTCGCACACAATACTGAGTTCCGTATAGGCATAAGCGAAGTGGTGCACGGTCCTGCGCAAGGCTTGCGAGACGTAACAATCCTCACCTACGGAACAATGATGCGTCACGTCATTGAAGCCGCATCCATGCTCGAGACTGAAGGAATCTGTGTTCAAGTATCAAACATGCGAACACTAAAGCCGATAGACGTGCAACGCATTGTGGACGCCGCGCAGTCGAGTGATCTTGTTGTGACGATTGAAGATCACTTCCGAACGGGAGGTCTGTACTCAATCGTGGCAGAAACGCTCCTCGATCACGCGATCACAGCGCATGTCCTTCCCATTGGACTCGGAGATCGATGGTTCCGTCCTGCCCGTCTGAGCGAAGTGCTCATCCATCACGAGCTCACCAGTCTTGCCATAACAAAACGCATCCTCGTTGCACTTGACGAATACCCATTGCTTCCACAACACGAGCTTTCGATTGCAACTCATGGCAGCACACAACATTAATCAGTCGAATGCTTTGCTCGAACGTGCGGAACGACTGATCCCCGCCGCCACGCAAACACTTGCAAAAGGCCCCGGACAATATGTCCGCGGATTTGCTCCAAGTTTTGCGAAAGGTGGAAAGGGAGGAAGGATATTCGATGTTGATGGAAATGAATTCATCGACTTGTCGATGGCCATCGGTCCTGTCTCGCTCGGATACTGCTACCCAGCAGTAGATGATGCCATTCGTGCGCAGCTAGAAGATGGTATCACCTTTTCACTTATGCATCCACTCGAAGTAGAGGTCGCCGAGCTCATTCAAAGCGTCGTGCCG
>JBBRES010000133.1:0-7011 GCA_038202665.1 Kapaibacterium sp. (SeqCode)
GCGCTCCAATCGTTCATCACCATGTAGCCGGCAACATGTGCATCGGCATCTGCTACCGAGATGTTACGTCCTTGCTTTCCGATCACGATCGCGCATTCGAGTTCGAAGTCGAGCTGATCTTCGTGCATGGGCATCACGGGAACATCGCCCGGACCGTAGACGGCTTGATGATTGGTAAAGTAGAAGATGGGAATGTCGTAAAACTCCGGAATCATGTCGAGCCCACGATTTCTCCGTGCCGCCTCTACGTGTTGCTTAAACGCATACCCATCGCGCATCGATGTGGGGCGTGGCACTGGTGCACACAACGTTGTTGTTGCAACATCGAACGACGCAAAGGTCCCGTCGCTCCCTAGCGATGCAAGAACGCTATGAAGCGTTTCCATGGCAACGTCGCCCAGGCGCAGGAACGACAAGATGTCGGACGGCAGCACCTTGCTGCGCATCATTGCTATGCGCTCTACATCAAGGATGCGATCTCCAACCAACACACCAAGACGCTCTGTACCATGCGAGAGAAATGTAACCAACTTCATGCGTTATCGACCCATTGCGTGACGGAGTGAAAGAACACCAACTGTACCAAAGCCCATCAAAAACATCAGTTGGAATGGGATGGCAGAGATCTCTGAATAGCTGATCGACGTTGCGATACCAATGGCGAAGTAGACGGCCAGACCCAGCTCGAGCACAACGGCGAAGCCGATCTTGCGTTGCACGTACTTCTTCTTCTTCCACTCGTCATGGGCTTCTTCGATTCGGAACTTCGGTGTACGCTTGAATTCGGATTTCTTTCCTACGAGTGCTTCGAGTACGGCGCGGCTGTTGTTCACGGCCAAACCCATCGAACCGGCCATGAAGACCGGGAAGAGCAACAGTCTGCGACGCCAATCCAAGTGAATGGCACGTTGTGCATACATGTAGAACATGAACGTAGAGATCGAAGCCAAAACGAAGATCGACATCATGTTGAAGTACGTGTCGTACCCACCCGTAGTGTTCTTGATGATCACCAATGGAAGATTCAAGAATGCAACCAACATAATAAACGGAAACACGATGTTGCTTGTAAGGTGCACGGTGCATTCCAGCTTTACCTTCAGTGCAACACTACTGCGCCATACCTGTGGCAACAACTTGATCGCGGTTTCTACAGCACCCTTTGTCCAGCGGAACTGTTGTGTTTTGAGTGAGTTGATGTCCGCAGGAAGTTCAGCCGGCGATGTGACGTCGTTCAAGAACACAAACTTCCAACCACGCAGCTGTGCACGATACGAAAGGTCTAGGTCTTCTGCGAGCGTATCGGAATGCCAGTTCCCTGCATCAATGATGGTAGACGTTCTCCACACACCGGCTGTGCCGTTGAAGTTGATGAAGAAGCCGGCCTTGTGGCGGATCTGTTGTTCGATGACGAAGTGGCCGTCGAGAGC
This sequence comes from Kapaibacterium sp. (SeqCode), assembly GCA_038202665.1. Lineage (GTDB taxonomy): Bacteria > Bacteroidota > Ignavibacteria > Kapaibacteriales > Kapaibacteriaceae > Kapaibacterium. The sequence continues at coordinate 1,431 of JBBRES010000133.1, forward strand.
CAGTGCTTGTGCGCGTGTAAGGAACGAATACTCTTCGTTCAAATGCTCCCAGCGTGTTTGCACCATGCCGATCTTGTTGTCGACAAAGTATGGCAACGTCTTACGAAGGAACTCAGGCTTCGGAACAAAGTCTGCATCAAAGATGGCAACGAATTCACCCTTCGCTACTTCAAGACCTTCCTTCAGGGCACCTGCTTTATAGCCCGAGCGGTCTACGCGATGGATGTGCTTGATATCATAGCCCAGTGCGGCGTACTCTGCAACCAGGGCGCGGCCTACGTCTATAGATTCATCCGTTGAGTCGTCAAGGAGTTGAATCTCCATGCGGTCTTTCGGATAGTCCATGGCGCACACAGACTTCACCAGTCGGTCCACCACATACATTTCATTGAAGACCGGCAACTGAATCGTCACCATTGGCACATCGGTGCCCAATTCGATCGGTTCGTGGTGTGCGATCTTTTGGACTTTGTGATAGTAGTAAATCATCACAAGGCCGTGCAGACCAAAACCAAACAACACACACAACGAAAGGAAGTACAAAAGCAAGAGCATGTCTTCCATACGTATCGATCCTCCAAAATGAAAAGCCAAAGGGATTCCTCCGGCGTTTCACCGGAGTCTTACCAATCCGTTACCAATTGCAAGAGAACATCGTCTGAGATCTGTCGGATTGCCTCGCGAACAGCTTCGTCACGTTCCGTGGATGCGTTCGCTGCATCATACACACCAAAGCGTTCAAACGTCTGCTTCCACACCTGTTTGTTCTTCACGGCGTCGAAGAACTCCACCTCTACTGCTACCACGATCTTCCGCTGTCCTTCTCGGTCGGCGTCGGACACGTTCAAGATCTGATCCTTGATGCGTACGATCACCGGTGTGAGTCGTGCATCACCATTCTCTTCGATCACTTGAAGCGAGTTGTCTGTGCGGAATCTGCTGAGCAATGTCTCGGTAGACACTTCACGGTAGGCCGGGTTTCCGAATCCGGAACGGTCGACCGTTGAAGCGATCGAGATCGTTTTCAAATGATCCGGAACCGAGCCGCCGCGAAATGAATAACAGGCAGTTGCTGCTACTGCCACGACAATCATTGCGACATGCGAAACTATCTGTAGCACGGTGTTGCCATGATGAAGCTTGGATGAAAACAAATTCATGTGGTGTGCTCAGATCACGTATGGATTGGAAACCCGCTCTGCGCCTAGTGTGGTGGCCGGTCCGTGACCGGGATAGACAACGTAGTCGTTGGGTAATGTGAATAACTTCTCTTGAATGGAGTCGAGCAACACCTCCATATCGCCGCCGGGAAGATCGCAACGCCCTACACTTCCGGCAAACAACGTGTCGCCTGCGAACACCCGATGCTCTTCATCATCCACAAAGCAGAGGCCCCCTTCGGTATGTCCGGGCGTATGCATTACGTATACGGCAAACGATCCAAACCGTACCGCCTCGCCTCCCTGCAGCACATGCGTTGGCACCACGGATTCGATCGTGAATGGCAGTGGCCACACGGTATGCTGCATTGGATGCGTGAGTCGGTACACGTCGTCTGCATGCACGTACACATCGCAGCCTGTTGCCGCAACGAGCGTTGCAGCATCTGCCGTATGATCCCAGTGCGTATGCGTAAGGAGCAGGGCGGCAAGGCGCACAGAATCTGCGTGCAGTTGTGCGAGCACCGCTTCGGTCACGCCTTGCGGTGCGTCGATCGCAACAGCCACGCCGTTTGCTGTGTCCACCACAAGGTATCCGATGGTGGCCACGGGGCCTGCTTCGTACGCATAAAGGGAGGTCATAGGTAAATATGCCAAGGAATTTCTAGTTGCGTACGCAACCATTCGTTTGTATACTACCATTGCGGAACGCTTTGGGGGAACGTCCTTCTGAGGAAGTGTGTACTTTTCAAGGAGTGTTGTATGCGATTCGCAATCTTGAGTCTGTTCGTAGCGCTTAGCTGCGTTACCACCGGTCTTTCACAGTCGAGTGGTTGTCCGGATGGATCTTGGACCGGTCCATTTACTGTTACGTTCAATGTTTCAAACGGGACCACCTGTTGCGCTGCTGGGTGCACGTACTGCTGGAAGATCACAAATGGAGTGCCTGATATCTTCATCTCCAGTGTTTGGGTTGATGCGGATTGTGGTTCGGCGTTCACGGTCAATGACCTGAAGAACAAATTGTATGGAATCGCTCTCCAGGAACCAGGAGACGGATTGAATCTTCAAATACCACCTTGTAGTACCGGCGTAGCAAACGCGGAAGTTCGATATACAACCTCAAATTGCGGTACGTGGAATACAAGACAGGAATCCTATCCGTGCGGTAATGCAGTTTGTGTGAGAAATGTCAAAGAGTGGTTTTGGTGCGCAACCATATACTGCATCAAGCAATGCAGCATTTGCTACAACGGTCAGGACCCGTGCAATCCTACGAAACAGATTGTCACGCGGACATGTGATACCATCTACTATCCAATACAAGAGTGTCCGCAATGTTCGCCAACCGGCTGCCCTCAATGATCAGCAAACTGCTATCAATGATGTGTCTCTTCCTTTTTGTGAACTTCGGTTCGGCATTAGGGCAAGGCGTCACCTTCAAGCAGTTCAGCATTGTACCTGCAGATCATATCGACTTTCGTTGCGCTACGACGACCGGCGAGCTTGTGCTCGCCGGTCGCGTGGGCAAGATCGATAGGATCTCGGCCGACTTGCTGCAAGACACGTTCGAACAGCTCCCAACCATCAATGATGTTCAGCAGATCGAATGGGTGGATGATGTGCTTTGCGCAACAACGCGAGGTGGAGAGTTGTTTCGTTCGCACCCCCCCGGTATATGGAGCTCTGCTGTAGTACCGCGTGGTGTTCTCAGCCTTACGCAAACGGACCGGCGTTACGCCGTTCGCTATCGTGACCGGATCGAGATCAGGAACGTCCTTACCGATGCAATTCTTGGAACAGTCTCTTCCGTTCCAATACCCAACATCACCGTGTGTATTGCAGTGGACGATTCAACCATTGCACTTGGGCGCCTCGATGGGATGGTTGAGATCTGGAGTGCGTCAAACACGCTCGTCAACAAGCGTCGGATAGACACGAACGAAGTCATGCTTCTCAGGGTCGTCCCAGGCCGTGGACTCCTTGCTTCGACAACGCGAAGATCAATGATCTTAGAAAACGGAACCACCCAATGGAGGCAGTTTCTTCCACCGAGTATTGGATCGGTGGTCCCACTTGACACACTTGCGAATCTCTCCGTCATCGATGTCATTACTCGCGACACGATCACGTACTTGCTCGCCGCACCTACGTGGGGATACTCCACTACCTATGCGAAGTGTATCATGAGCTGTCCGGCCGCTATGCCTTTTGATTCAGCCTCTTTGCTCTATTCAAAGCCGGATTGGCAGAACCTCTTTGGCATGTTGGCCGTCAACTCTCAACACGAGATCCTGTGTTTCGGAATTGGAAACGTGAAAGGACGCCTGACGAGTGGATCTGGCTTCGGCTATTCGGTACAGAAACTGCCCGGGCCTGCCTTGAATTTCGATACATGGACCGGGATCTCCGGCACTCCGCGTGGAGAGTTGGGAATGTGCGGGTTCTATTGGGATGACGTACGATATCGGCCAAAGACAACCTACTCTGTCTACGATAGCGACGGAACGATCCGTCGACACGAGTCATTGACGAAGACCTGCAACAACGAGAAGATCTGGACCGACAGAGTTGTAGAGTATGAAGGGGCGGTCGTCCGAATGTCACGTGGTGAACGGTCGACGTATCTCAACGGAACGGACACGATCTGCCTCGATACGATCTATGGTAACGATGGTATCTACGCTCGGTATGGCGACGTCATTGCGATCGCTTTTACCGGAGGCTTCACAGCTGGTCGAGACCATGGACGAACATGGGAGTTCGTGAACACTCAAGAATCCATACGAGACTGCCAGGTTAGCAGCGATACGTCCATTTTCTTATTGACTGGATGGGATACCACGACAACGATCGTGCAGTACACATCGGACCTTCGGCAGTTGGAACAGGTAAAGGTTGCGGGTGCATGGACGAAGATCGAAGAGATCAGCGAGACAAGATTGGTCCTTTCTACTTCGACCGGACCTGAGATTCTCGATCGTACGAGGATCCAGTTTGCCATGTTCGACCGATCCACCGGAGAACTTCGAGTAACGTGCGACACTACCGTCGATGCCAACGGCTACCTTGGGTCGGTCATACGACCTACGGGTTCGATCCTTCTCTTTGGCGGACGCGAAACACATTTCACGACCACAGATGACTGGACCCGTCTTACAGAAGACACGAATCTCATCGCAAGGATCCCACCATACACGTACACAAGATCCATCCGCTCTGGCTCAATAACGTATTTCCCTGGTTACCGAGAGGTTCTCGCTGTTCGAGATGAGACAACATCGTCTGTCGACGAGGACATTATCAGCTTGTACATTCATCGAGTTTGGCCCGTTCCTTCGTCCGACGGGATCAACTGTCGGCTTCAGCATGCCTATCCGGATGATGTTCCGGGCACCACGGTACGGCTCTACACAACGCAAGGAGCAGAAGTCCGTGATCTGACACTAGCATTCCAGCAGAGTCCGCACGACGGAGGTATCACACAGTTTTCTTTCGACACGTTTTCGTTGAATCCCGGTGCCTATCTTCTGGTCTTCTCCTCTCCTCGTTCCACAGTGGCTCGGAATGTTCTCATCATGCGGTGATCCTTTGTCCGGGAAGAACAAAGGCGTTCATATTCGTTTGGCCTGATAAACCTCTTCGAACCTGACCGTCAAGTTCCGGGCGGCGAAGGCGAGTGATCCAAGATCGCAATGGATTCGTCGCCTGTATACCGTATTTTGGCCTCCCTATGAGCTTTCAATCAGTAAATCAAGACTGGGAAGGGTTGGCCAAGCACGATGCGATGTGGGCCATTCTCACGAGTCCGGAAAAAAAAGGCAACAAGTGGGGCAGCGAAGAGTTCTTCGAGGCCGGGCGGTATGAGATCTCGGTGGTCTTCGAACTGTTTCAGCAACTGAAGGCATTGCCTGTAGACAATGCCACGGCGCTCGATTTTGGATGTGGTGTAGGCCGGCTAACGCAGGCGCTCGGCACAATCTTCCACACGGTGCATGGCATAGACGTATCGCCCACGATGATTGCCAAGGCTACCGAGTTGAACACCAACTCTGCCGTGGTACAGTTTCGTGTCAACGGCTCCACAGACATACCCTTTCCGCCCTCCAGCTTCTCCTTCATCTACACCAGCATTGTGTTGCAGCACATCCCCTATCCGCAGCAAGTGGACTACATCCGCGAGTTTGGTCGGTTACTCACGTCGGGCGGGGTGTTGGTGTTCCAAATCCCCACGAAGGACATTCGGCAGATCTCGCTCTTGCAGCGCATCAAGAGCATCGTCAAGGGGCGCGAGCGGCTCTCCAAGATCGGCATTGGGACGTTCCATCACATGCAGATGAATTCGGTGCCTGAGGCCGAGATCAGGGCGGTTTTGATCGAGGCGGGATGCGAGGTGGTGGGGCATCGCTACACCAACCATA
>JBBRES010000134.1:0-6937 GCA_038202665.1 Kapaibacterium sp. (SeqCode)
AACGTATGTGGTGCTCGCTACGGCTCTCATTATTTGGGTCGGCATTGCATGGTATCTCACACGTATAGAACGCAGACTTCGCTCCCTTGAACAATCGATTGGATCCAAGCGATGAACAAACGATATCTCATCGGCGGCATCATTGCCCTTGCCTGCGTCGTCATCGGAGTGTTTTCTCTCTCGTCGTCCTCCATTGAATACGCCAACCTTCAGAAAGCTGAACAACTCGGTAAAACCGTACAAGTGGTGGGGCATTGGGTGAAGGAGGAAGGGTCCAAGTATAACAGCGCATCCAATGAATTCACATTTGTGATGCGAGATGAGAACGAAGCTGTGATTCCTGTTGTTCTCCATGGACCAAAGCCGAACAACTTCGAAATCGCAGAAAGCATCGTCGTCAAAGGTCGCGTCGAGAACGGCACATTTGTCGCCACAGACTGTCTTACGAAATGTCCGTCCAAGTATGAAGGCAACGCCGGCGACCTCAAGCGAGGAACCTAACATCAATGCTACGCACTCTTATCATCATTGCCGCCGCGATCTGCATACCTCTTGGGATCTACGTTGCGTCTACGTACGGCACGCTTGAAGAAGTCACCTTCGCACAAGCGGCGTCGAAGGCTGAGTCTACCACGGAAGGCGACCAAGCTCTAAAAGTACTCGTGCGCATTACTATTGTGAATCCACTCGATACCGATCAAGAAGACGGCGGAGAACAAGCTCCAATCCTTGCTCGTGATACGGCCGGGAAAGAGTTTCATGTCTCGTATACCGGCTCTACACCGGCCTCGCCCTTTTCGGCAGGACAAGAACTGCGTTTCGTAGGTCACGTCCACGGCGGACTTACGGGGTACTTCCACGCTACGCAGGTATATCAATGATCGGCCAAATCGTCATTCATATGTTGCTGGGCCTTGCCGCCCTCACAAGCCTTCTCTTCTTTGCGGGATATAAGCGCGAAAACGTGATGCCTGTGGCACGCGTGCTATATCAAGTGCTCACGTTTGGATTGCTCGCAGCCATTGGCATGCTTATCATCAACGTGGTGCAGCATCGATTTGAATACACCTATGTGCAGAGTTACTCATCGCGAGAATTGCCGCTGCATTTGCTGATTGCCTCGTTCTACTCAGGACAAGAGGGGAGCTTCTTGTTGTGGACTACGCTTGTGGCGTTGATCGGACTTGCGCTGATGCCGTACGCTCGCAAGCATCGATACGAGGCGCAAGTGATGAGCTTTTACGGACTCATCCTCACGTTCCTTGCCCTCCTGCTTGTAGCGAAGAATCCGTTTGCCTTTGTATGGGAAACGTATGCACGCGATGGGATCGCCAACGGATTTATTCCTGCAAACGGTCGTGGATTGAATCCGTTGTTGCACAACGCATGGATTACAATTCACCCACCCATCCTCTTCACTGGTTTTGCATCGATGAGCGTAAGCTTTGCATTTGCAATGGCTGGCCTTGTACGCAAAGACTATCATCGTTGGATTAACATCGCTCTGCCGTGGACGCTGTTCGGTACGGCCGTTCTCGGTTTTGGGATTATGCTTGGCGGCTTCTGGGCCTATGAAACACTGGGCTGGGGCGGCTTCTGGGGTTGGGACCCTGTTGAGAATTCTTCGCTGATTCCGTGGCTTGTTTCGGTTGCACTCGTGCATACGATGCTTGTACAAAAGCGCACGCACGGACTTGTAAAAACGAACATGGTGCTTGCCGTGACGGCCTTCGTGATGGTGCTGTATTCAACCTTCCTCACGCGCAGTGGTGTGCTGGGTGATACGTCTGTGCACTCCTTCGTAGACCCTGGTAAGTTCGCTTTCTGGATTTTACTCGCCTTCATGCTCACGTTTACGGTACTTGGTGCTGTGTTGATATTGAAGCGACGAGCCGACATGAACATCCGGCGCGAAGAGTTCTCTGTGACTACGCGTGAATTCATGCTTTCGATTGGCGGCGCACTCATCATGGCCAGCGCCATCTTCGTAACCATCGGCACATCGTGGCCGGTGATAATGGAAGTAATCGGTCAGCCAAAGGTTGCCGTAAACATCGACTTCTACAACAAGGTCCACGCAATCCTTCTGCCCTTGATCTTGGTGACCAATGCCTTAGCCTTGATCTTGCAGTGGCGTTCTACACCATCGCATTTGCTTCGTACGCGCACACTGTGGGCCGTTGCCATTGCTGCTGCAATGACTGTCATTACCGTGGTGCTTGGAATACGCGACGCACTCTCTATCACGCTTGCATTCTGTGCGTGGTTCTCGCTTGTCGTGAACGTGCAAATGGGATGGACGTTCATACGCAAAAGTCCAGCCATGATGGGCGCCTACATCTCACACGTTGGGATTGCTGTGCTGGTCTTTGGTGTGATTACCTCGTCGCTCTACACAGAGATGCATCACGTGATCTTGGAAATAGGCAAGCCCGTGCAAGTAGCGGGGATGACGGTGACGTTCAATGGCAAGGAACAAATCGAGTTGCAGTTTAAAGACCGCGAGAAGTTTGCGTACTCAGTAACAGTTGAACGCAATGGAGAGAAGGCCGTACTGCATCCTGTGTTGTATTACAGCGACTTCAATCGTCGCATGAGCGCCTTCCTCGAGCCCGGCATTCGATGGGGTTTGTTGAATGACATTTACGTTTCTCCAAAGGCAACGGAGTATGAGAATGTTTTTCGAAAAATGACGGTGCAGCGCGGTACGGCATTCACGATGCCGTTCGACACAACGATCTCATTGCAGCTCGAGCGGTTCACTATGCCGATGGAAGAAGGGCAAACGCCTGACGGTCGCATGCAAATGGCCGCAATGCTTTCGGTACCGATGCGAGATGGATCTCCACAAGCCTTCAAGGCGCTCACACGCATTGGTACAGGCGGGGGTGGACCTACCTTTGATCCGGTGTGGGCAACGATTCCAGGGACGCACTACGATGTTGCGCTAACGCGTATTGAGCGCAACAATACAGATCCAACAAAGTCCAAGGGTGAGTTTGCATTCCGCGATGGCACAAAGCCAACACCCGTGCCGAAGGAGATATTCACCATCGAACTTTCCGTCAAGCCCTTGATCTCGCTCGTCTGGATTGGCGTGATTACGATGGTACTCGGATTCTTCTTCGCTATTGTTCGTTGGGCACGAATGGCGAGAGTTGCAGAGACGCACGACTAATCTCAATCCACGTCCCTTCCTTCACGACGCCTACGTCAACGCCTGCCATGCGAACGCGCATGAGCCGCAGCGTTGGAAACCCCACGGCAGCCGTCATCTTTCGCACCTGACGGTTCTTTCCTTCTGTGAGCTCCAGTTCGATCCATGTTGTTGGAATGCTCTTTCGTTCACGGATGGGAGGGATGCGGGGTGGCACGGTGGGCTGCGGATCGAGAATGTGCGCGGCACATGGACGTGTATGATAGCCACCGATCTCCACGCCGCCTTGCAGCCGTGCAAGAGCCTCCGAAGTTGGCGTGCCCTCTACTTGCACCCAATAGGTGCGCACGTGACCGTGTAGCGGATCGAGAAGAGTAGATGTGAGTTCGCGCTCGTTACTGAGAAAGAGCAGACCTTCTGAGTCGGCATCAAGCCTTCCAATCGGATACACCTCTGGCGGAAACTCAAACTCTGCAAGTGTACGATAGGCACTTCCTTGTTCAGGAGTGAACTGCGACAACACGCCATACGGCTTGTGAAAAGCAATGATCATTCTTGTAGAGCAATGCGATGAACAACGTTTGTGTTTGCGTGACGTTCAATCACCAACCACAGTCCTGCAGGTATGGCGTTGGCGCGTAGAAGTGCTGGGATGTCTATCGGATCGGACGTTGCGTCGATCGAAAACGTCGCATACGTGCGGCCTATCACGTCGACGACGTGGAAGATTATCGGTAACCTCGTCATGGATGGATCAAAGAGTCGTGCCGCGGTATCGCGACAGATTTTTGTGATCGTGATTGCTCCGTTATCTACTTCGGTCAGAACGTCCATGGAGTCGCCAGCTGCATCATGCCATGATGCGCGACGCAGTGCAACCGAGTCCATCGACGCGTTACCCAGAACAATCCTTCCCGGCAACCTGAACAATGTATCTCCGATGTTCAGGGAGTCAAAGTTCACAACAACGGGAATGAGTAGCGTATCAAACGACACGCGTCTCCCGTCAACCATCACGGGAATGAACTGCGTGGCATTCCATGCAAGTTCACCCACGAACGATTGAATGCCTAGACTGCGGAACGACGCGGAGTCGCTCACGCCTTCGTAGGTAACCACAAGTGCAGCACTATCACCGGGAGCGCCAGACGTGTCATGCACAACTAGTCGCACGCTCGGTATGCGCAATCGTTCAAACGCCATGCCTCCGATATATCCATACGATTCTGCATCGCCGTAGCCGTAAATGTAAACGCCGAAGCCGGTCGTGCATGTTAATGTGTGCGGACCACGTTGAACGCTTACGTGGGAGTATGAATAGCTAGAGCCCGCAATCGGAACAAATGTCGATGCCGGTTGAATGCCGTCAATCCGCATGGAGTTTACATCCGACGTTTGAACTATCAACGTGATGACGTGCTCCGTATAGTACGGGCTGGTTGCATCGGGTTCAATGTTGATGATGGTGTACGCACTCAAGAACTGTTCTGTTGGTGGGTTCAAGAACATGGATGGGTCGCCATTTGCTGCCCCAAAGCGCTTCGATGTGCGCAAGTACGAGGATACGAGAATCGGCTTGTCTGCTGCCACAACTTTGGGCTCGGTAAGCAAGGCCTCGTAGAACTGTCCTGCGGACAACGTCAACCGCTGTGTTGCGTTGATCGTGACGGACGTTGCATCTTCTGCTGCGATGATACGATACAGTGGACCGTCGTTCGTGCCTACGAGCCGCTGATCTCTTGCAGGTTTTGGGGGGACGACGATGGAACTCAATCCCCATGTAGAAATCGGTGGCATTTGCTCGATCAGACAATCTCGAGATGCATTGCTTCGGTCGATTCGAGGTAACTCTGTGCGCACAACACCGGCAATGACTGCCACAGGCTTGGTGGAGCGCACGCGAGAGCCTGTGAGGTCGTCATTCAGCACGCCTTGCCTGAGCTCTGCCTGCACCAAGTACACTTGACCCATTTGCAACGTCACCGTTTTATCTTTCCAAACGCCCGTTGCTGATCTTCCGGCAGAATTAGTAATGGTTACCCGAGTGTCGTTCTGCGTAGCGATCACACAAAACTGACTCGGATACTCTGCTGTAATACCAGATGTGAAGAGTGTTACTCTACCATACTCGCCATCAGACGAATAGCAAAGCACAAGATGGTCTGTCCCTAAGACATCCGTTGGATACACAAGCCACGCATCTGTGCTGGTTTGCTCCCGTGCTTCGGCATACACCGTCACTTCCTCATTCGAAGTCACATGCATGGAGTACGGAACAGTTCGTTCTTCGTCGTTCTGGCGTCGCTGTACGTAATTGTAGCCCACGAGCTCGAGCGCTGTATACGGGACCGTCAGTCGGTACTCGGTGTTCGCCCGCGTAATGTTGAACGGGGTCGTGACAGTTTGGCCTCCGCGGTTCACATAGGAGATAGTCCCAGAAGTAGGTTGCTCTGCTGTTACGAAGACAATAAGTGTCCCAACCGTCTGCGAATGCGAGTTCGGCATGAAGGCAATCCAAAAGTCCTTTCCCTTACTATCCTTCAAGGGTCTTGCTGCCATTGATAAGGCGGCAAGGACAAAGAGGAGGACAAAAGAGAGGTGACGTATCATGACGCCTATGGACGATAGTGTGCAATCACCCGTTCGCAAAGATCCTGCATTTCACGACTGGACCGTTCCCACGTAAAAGTGCTTGCCCAACGCAAGGCGCCTTCTGAAAGTCGATCTCGTTCTGTTCGATCTACCAAGACGCGCAAGAGGTGCGCGGCGAGGAGGTCGATGTTTCCATACGGATACAGCAGACCAAATTCACCATCACGAACAAAATCGCGTAAACCCGGAACATCTGCAGAGATCACAGGAGTGCCGCATGCATTGGCCTCGATGTTCGTGATGCCCCAGCCTTCTTTGATCGAGGTGTTGGCAACAACATGAGCACGCGACAGCAACTCCACTTTCTGAGCATCGGTGACAAACCCAAAGAATCGCACGTGATCCTGCAATCCTAACACAGACACAAGACGCTCTAAATCGTCCCGACTATCGCCCGTGCCTAGAATTTGTACTTGAACCGTAGGAATCGTCCTGACAACAATGGCGACGGCTCGCAGAAGATGGTCAACAGACTTATAGCGCTTGAGTCGACCAAAGTACACAATCGTTGGACTTGCATCCTTCTCACCGATTTTCATCGGAAACGCTGTATGATCGATGGCGTTATGAATCACTGAGATGTGACCGGCCGGGATGCCTCGTTCGATGCACTCTTTGCGAGTAGATTCTGAGACAACACACACCGGTGTGTCTCGATAGACACGACCTATTTTGTCTTCGAAATACTTGACGTACGTGCCGGCAAGTCTACCAGCCTCATTGAAAATGCTCGTCCCGAAAAAATGGTGCACGATGGCGAGCAAAGGTCGCTGTACGAACCGAGGCGTAAAGAAGGGAATCTTGTTGATATCATCAATGACAATATCGAAACGATCTTTTGCGAATCGCTTCATGTAGGTTCGCCGCACAGTCCAATTGAACGTCGACCGAGTTCCATGACGTATCACGGTGATGCCATCTAGGACTTCTTGTGCTGCTGCGCCAGGATATGCGCAACAGTAGAGCGTGACCTCATGGCCACGCTCTACCATACGCGAAAAAATCTCGTGCAAATGTACTTCCGCACCGCCGGCTTGCGGATGCGTGCGATCCTGCCAGTTGAGAACGAGCAGACGCACTACTTTTTCGGAGTCTCTACAAGAACTTCGACCGTTCGTGAGTAGAACC
>JBBRES010000135.1:0-6875 GCA_038202665.1 Kapaibacterium sp. (SeqCode)
GCCAATGAAGAGTAACGGGTTTGCTGATGCCCGCCTTCCGTGCCGCCTGCTCTAGGACGCTCTCGAGACTTTTTGCGCTATAAGCGCCCCCTGCCCGACCTTCAAACAGATACAGCCTTGGTCTATAACACGTGAAATACGACCGTAGTAGCTCGATAATCTTTATTCCGATTGGTAGTAGTCGGTCGCGATTTCCCTTGCCTTGCCGGACTAGGAGGTACCCAATGCATAGATCAAACTTAGCATCGCCCTATGCTTGATGTTCGTGGGTGCGTTGATGATCTTCCGTACATCGGCCTTGCTAAGAATGCTCGGAAGTTTATGCTCACAACGTGGTCTTCGCAAGTCACTCGCCTGTACGTGCCTGTTCTCTACCAGCCGGAAGAATACTCCACTACCTGTGTATATACCTTGATGGTATTCGGTCTGTATCGCAGATTCTCTAAACGAATCCGAAATTGATGGATGATATACCGTTCTCGATGAGACGATGGGATGTTGGAGGATTGCATCTCTATGTATGTGCTGCTTCACCTGTGCTATGTGACGAGGAGTATGCATACACATCAACCGGATTCTGCCATGGCCAGAAGTTCATCGCTCGTTGCGACCGTCACCACCCGCTCTCGTTCGTCCTTACTCACGCTCACGCTGTACGATCTCCTTGCGCATATCAATGCCGGACTTCGCCCTTGGACCACGCTTCACCTTCTCGCCGAAGGATCTTCCCTTTCTCACCATGTGGAGCGCTTTCTAACTCCTTCAAGACAGCTCCAACGTATGCTGTTGTAAGCCAACGTCTCGTTGGCTTGACGATTACCTCTGTACTGCCAAACGCAGCACCCTTCAAATTGCCGTTCGTTCCGTCTTCTGACTTCATCATTCAACTCCTCTGCGCCCTCATTTTGTACCGTACACTACACTACGATTTATGTCCATGGTATCGTTGGCAGAGAGGGGCGGAGTACAATCCATTCTCTCTTCCGATATTGCGGCCGTACTACTTTCGGTCCTTCTCGCAGAGTAATCATGCTTGACCTTCTTCGCTATCGCATAGACAACATCTTTGCGCGTGGCACTCGCGCACTTCTTCTCCTGTTGGCACTTGCGCTTGTTGCGTTAACCGTCGTCCTGTGGCTCGTGATGAGCCTTGTTCAGGTATCGCCCGGACCCAATGCATCTGTATTGGATACGGTGTGGACGATCTTTGTGTACACGTTCGATCCAACGGGCGTACCGTATTCAGATGGTACATGGCAGTATCGACTCATCATGCTCGTTGCAAGTCTGGGCGGCGTCTTCATTCTCTCGTTGCTAGTTGGTATTCTCTCGAACGGCTTCGCAGAATCCATTGAGCGGTTGCGTAAGGGCAAGTCTGTTGTCGTAGAAACAGGTCACACACTCGTCCTCGGCTGGGGTGAACAAGTGTTCTCCGTTGTACAATAGCTCATCGTTGCCAATGCGAACAAACGTTCCGCCTGTGTGGTGGTGATGGCCGACGAAGACAAGGTGATGGTGGAAGACGCAATACGTACACGAATTTCAGATACGAAGTCGACGCGGATCGTGTGCCGGAGCGGCTCTCCGATTGACGTCACAGATCTGACCATCGTCCGCCCGCACCTAGCCAAGAGCATCATCGTACTCGAAACCCGCAACGCAGCGAGCGTTGCCGACGATGCACTCACCATCAAGACACTTCTAGCTCTGATGCATTTGCGAATGGGAGGCGGTATGGGAACGATTGTCGCCACGGTGCAAGAAGAGTCGAGCGTTCACGTTGCCAAGCTCGTTGCAGGAGATGCTGCGCGCATTCTACCAAGCGAACTCATGATCTCGCAGATCATCACGCAAACATGTCGGCAACCAGGTTTGTCGCTCGTCTACACCGAACTCCTCGACTTCGATGGAGACGAGCTCTACGAAGTACTCGAGCCGGCACTGGTGGGCATGCGGTTTGCCGACGTGATTCAGGCCTACGAGACGTCGAGTGTTGTTGGTGTGAAACACGCCGATGGCACAACGAAGGTGAATCCTTCCATGTCGACGATCATGCAACACGGCGACAGTATCATTGCTCTCTCTGCTGATGACGACACCGTTGTCCTTCGTGCCTCGCTGCCTTCTCCCCTTACCGCTCCTCCCATTGATACCATGGCTTTGTCGGCCACACCTCTAACACCAAGCAAGCCAGAAGCGATTCTCGTACTTGGATGGAATGAGCGTGGTTCGTTCATCTTGCAAGAGCTTGACAACTATGTGCCTGCGGGCACAACGATCCATGTGGTGGACAATGTTGATCGTTCAACCAACGTTCTCGCCATAGGTGCAACAGCCTCCCGCTACACGATTTCGTTTACGAAGGGCAATACCGTCAAGCGGTCTGTGCTCGACAGTTTACATGTGCCGTCGTTCACGAGTGTGATCGTCTTGGCAAATGAAACGATCGGCATTCAAGAGGCTGATGCGGCGACGCTTCTCACACTCCTTCATGTTCGAGATATCACGTCGCGCAGCTCGGTTGATGTGAATATTGTGACCGAAATGCTGGACGGCCGTAACCGTGCACTTGCGTCGATGGATTCCGTGAACGACTCGAAAGCCACGAACATCAATGCCGCATGGTATGCGTTGTCGATCTACGACCGACCGATCGTATGGATTGGCGGTGGACGTGGAGACAACAACGACTACACGCAACTCGACGACCTTGTGTTGACGAACGTGAAGGCCATCATCTGCATTGGCGAAGAAGCAGATCCAATCTTCAACCACTGGTGTACAGAAAAACGCTGCATCAAGGCGCTCACCATGGACGAAGCCGTTCGAGATGCCGCATCGTTGGCCGAACAGGGAGACGTTGTCTTGTTCTCACCAGCATGCAAGTCGTTCGACATGTTTGCCAACTTCGAGGAACGTGGGGCAGTGTTCAAGACGTCTGTGAACGCGCTGTAGTAGAGCGGAGCACAATCGTTCACAGTCCTTGACGCTTAGCCACAAAACTGGTTCAACTTTGACGGCGAACTGGAGTCAGTCATGGCCGCGCGTCCGAGGTGGTACCGGAGTACAAGTTCTTGGCACTGGCATACCCTTGCTCGTATGACAACCCATACGGCAAGGGCGTGACGATCGGGACCAACAAAGTCTACGGTGCTATCCATCACTTCGGTGGCCAGGCAGGCAGAGGCAAGTCACTCACGCTTCCTGCACGGCCGTATTTGGTTGTGCGGGAAGAAGACGATGATGAGATACAGGATGCTGCAGAGGAGTTTTTTGGGCGGGTGACGGGACGGGTGACGGGACGGGTGACGGAAAGATAGATTAGCTTTGAGCACTAGGGGGAGGGTTGCGTCCTCGTGATAGATGTCTTTTGCAACCCGATCAGAGATCCAATCATTTGTCCACCGCGAACGATTTCGACCGCACGCACGTTATAGGCCGCATGATGAACGTAATTGAGCTTCGCGGACTTCAAAAACACTATGGGACGTTTCGTGCCGTGGATGGTCTCGACCTGACCGTTCGGCAAGGTGACGTGTATGGGTTCTTGGGACCGAATGGTGCTGGCAAAAGCACCACGATTCGTATGATGATGTCGCTGATCCGCCCCACAAGCGGCAGTATCACAGTGTTTGGTGAGTCGCTGCACCACCATCGTGAGAAGATCCTCCGTCGCATTGGCGCCATTGTTGAACGACCCGACTTCTACAACTACCTTTCCGCCTTCAAGAACCTTGAACTCGTGGGAAGATTGAGTGGAGCCGATGTGTCGCGCGCCAACATCATGCGCGTGCTTGGCATGGTGAGTCTGGACGAACGAGCGATGAGCAAGGTGAAAACGTATTCGCATGGCATGAAACAGCGGCTTGGTATTGCGCAGGCACTGCTGCACAATCCAGACTTGATTGTGCTGGACGAGCCAACAACCGGACTCGACCCGCAAGGGATGAAGGACATACGCGACTTAATCCTTGCGCTGAGTGCAGACCATAAAAAAACGATTCTCTTGTCTTCGCATATTCTTCCCGAAGTGGAACTCACGGCTAATCGCATGGTGATTATCAATAAGGGCAAAGCCGTTGTAGAGGGAATGGTGAACGACCTTCTGAATGCTGGAAAGATGAAGGTGACCATCGAAACAGACGAGAGTGCGAGTGTTCGCACGGCGCTTGCTTCCACACCATGGGTCGGTCGTATCACGGGCGTAACAGAGCATGCAGTAATCATGCAGCTAGACCGTGCAGAAATCGCCGACGTGATTCAACATCTGACTGCTGCATCTATTCACATTCACTCTGTGGTTCCCGTGCGTAGCCTCGAAGACTACTTCCTCTCTCTTACGTCGGAGGCAGTATGATGCTTGCTGCTCTTCGTGTGGAACTTGCCAAGGTGTTTAGCAAGTGGCGCACGTTCATTGGTTTTATCGCCGTTGGTTTGCTCATTCCCATTATCGTTCTTGCCATGGGAAAAGAAGGCAATCAGTATTTCTCGTTCGCAACACAGGCGTTGTCGCAAACCTTCGACTTCAAGGGAAATCTGATGAATGGCTACACCGTAGCCTACATCGTCTTTGGTGCGCTCTACATTCATATACCGTTTTTGGTCACGCTGGTAAGTGGCGACATACTCGCCGGCGAAGCCACGTCGGGCACCTACCGCTTGATCTTCACACGTCCCGTGAAGCGCTCTACCATTGTAACGGCAAAGTACATCGCCTCCATGCTCTACGTGAACATGATGATTGTCTGGATGGCCATTCTTGCGATGGTCCTGGGCGTTGCATTTCTCGGCACGGGCGAGATTGTTGTGATTCGATCTCAGATCACAATCATTGCCGAACATGATGCGTTGTGGCGCTTTGTACTCGCCTATAGCTTTAGTGCACTGTCGATGATGACCGTTGCGAGCATTGCGTTTTTGTGCTCATCGCTCGTTGAGAATTCCATTGGACCGATTATGACAACCATGGCTATCATCATCGTGTTCACGATTATCTCCGCTATCGATCTTCCGATGTTTGACGTGATACGTCCGATGCTGTTCACGAATCACATGACGGGTTGGAAGCTCTTGTTCGACGACCCTGTGCCGTGGCCACGCGTCTTTACCAGTGCGTCGGTGCTCGTTGGACATATGGTTGTCTGCTTCGTAGCAGCGCAGATCATCATGCAACGAAAGGACATCCTCACATGAAATTCCCTGCCACCCTTACAACACTTGCACTTTTTTGCGTTGCTGGCCTATCCGTGCGGGCGCAAGACGATGCGCAGCGTGTGATGGAAGCGATGAAGGTACGGATGCAAGGCGCGAAGGTTTACGATGCCGACATGCGCATCAAAGTAGATGTGTCGTTCATGAAAGTGCCCGAATCGAAGGCACATGTTCATTTCGAAGCTCCCGATAAAACCACGATCGACGCACCTGGTTTTGCGATGATCCCGAAGCAAGGGGCAGACCTCTCTGCGGCAAAGTTGTTATCGCAACCATACGTGGCGGTGAGCGCTGGACGTGAGATGTTTCAAGGCGTGATGATGCGCAAGATTACCGTGATCCCGTCTAGCGAGTCGAGCGAGATAGCCGTGGCAGTTGTCTACGTAGACACTACGACAATGACGCCACGAAAGGTAGTGTCTACAACGCGCAAGGGCGGCACGATTACGGCTGAGCTCGTGTACAACGATGCAGCCGCACGCGTGTATTGTTTGCCGTCGTACGTGAAGCTGCGCTTTGATATTGGCTCGTTTCAGATACCGAAGACGATGAGTGGCGACTTTGAGAATTCCACCAAAGAAGCACCCAAGGGTCCTCAACAAGCCACTGTCGAAATTTGGTATAGTGCGTATCGTATTCGGTAGACTCTCGTCCGTGAAACTCTACAACGACTAAGGATTGATCACGATTCCTGTAGGACAGTGATCGCTCCCCATGGCATCAGAGAGAATGAAACCGTTCTTTAAGGCAGGACGGAGATTGGGTGTGATCAAGTGATAGTCGATGCGCCACCCAACGTTTCGTTCACGCGCCTTGGTAAAGTAGTCCCAATAGGTGTACTGGTCTGGCTTGTCGGGATGGTATTCACGAAATGCATCAATCCATCCATCAGCAACAAGCTCATCAATTCTCGCGCGCTCGAGTGGTAGGAACCCTGTGGTGTTGGCGTTCTCTTTGGGACGTGCAAGATCTATCTCTGTGTGGGCAATGTTGTAATCGCCCATCACAATCACTCCCCTGCCTTGCGCACGCAACGCATTGCAATGTGCGAACAGCGCATCATAGAAACGCATTTTATACGGCACACGCTTGTGGTCGGACGAACCGTTGGGGAAATACACATTGAACAACACAAAGGCGCCGTAGTCAAGCTCGAGGATTCGACCTTCTTGATCGAACTCTTCAACACCGATCTTGTGGCTCACTCGCTCCGGTTTGAGACGCGAAAGCACGCCTACGCCGGAATAGCCCTTCTTGATGGAACACGAATGAAAGTACGTGTGATAGCCGTCGAGCTGGCGCACTTCGGGCGGAATCGAATCCACGTCGGCCTTCGTTTCCTGGATGCCGATGATGTCGGCCTTGGCCTCTGCTACCCAATCAAGAAAACCCTTCTTGGTGATCGCACGAATGCCATTCACATTCCACGTGATAATCTTCATGACCGCTCGCCCGCCGTCGGTGCATGTGCCTTGAGTTCGGTTGCCGTGAACAGTGCATTGAGTTCGAAGCCTGCTTCGCGAAGTTTTTCACGCCCGCCTTGCTCCCGATCGATCACGCACACGACGTGTGTGATCATGGCGCCAAGGTTGCGCAGTTCGCTACCACTGATGATCACCTGACCGCCACTCGTGATCACATCTTCTACAATGCACACGTTCTTG
>JBBRES010000136.1:0-6830 GCA_038202665.1 Kapaibacterium sp. (SeqCode)
CCCGCATCAATAAAGCTACGCTTGCGAATGATGGTGTAGCACACCGTGGTGTCGCATGTTCTGCATGTTGTATCAGTGAACTCATAGCGAATGCAATACCGCACCGTGTCTCTGCAATTCAACGAAGTTGGCGGTGGCGGAAGGGCCACCGTGAGCGAGATCGGTGTAACAGAAAGAGCAACACCTGCGGGCACGTCGCCGAACGTAGCAGACGTTGATGAAGGTGTGAATGAAGGTGTTGGGAAGCCAGCAACAGAGCCACTTGCAAAGGTGGCGGCGGCAGTGATGCGACCGAGAGGTGCGCACGTGCGCGAGATGTTTGCGCGTTCGATGGTGGCGCGAACGGAACGGAACGGACCTGGTGAAACGGTGAAGTTCGTTGTAACAATCACATTCGATCCACTTTGTTTGATCTTCGCTTCACGAATGGACACTCTCAAATCATCGCAGCATGAAACACAGCGCGGCAAGTCTACACACGTTGCAACAGCATCGCATGCGCTCAAGTAGCCGGTTGGTTGATTCGCAGGTCCATGCGGCATGAAGCTCATGCAGCTTTGATTAATGCTTGTAGTTGCAGGGATGGTGATTGTCACGCAGAGTGAACCGGAGGAAGCTCCAAAGGCTAAGGGCGGAAAGGTGATGACGGACGGACTCACGGTGCCACCATTTGTTGTGGCTATTGATACGCTTGTGATAGGCACACCAAACACGAGACTCGCGGTGCTTGTGTTCTTGACTACAAAGCAGTATTGGAAGGTGCGTGCAGCATTGCTTTCGGTGGTGCAGCTTATGCGGGGTTCAAACACCTCGATGCATGGTGTTGGTTGTGATTGCGAGTATTTGCAATCAACCTGGACAGTGTCCTTGCAGAAGCGGCCGTCAACTGGCGACAGTGCTGTGACTTCGATGAAGTACGGTCCAGGAGCCGATGTAGTGAAGCAGGCCTGCAAGCCAGTGATAGTGCCAGTTCCAATGTAGGTTGTGTTCGGTGTGTAGATGGCGCTCGTGCCAGACATCGTGGCGGACCAACCGCTTGCAACAGAGACACCAGTGAATGCAACGTTTGTTCCGAGCGGTGTTGCTTTGATCGACGTGTACGTTCCTGCAACGGCATTCGTGAATGAGAATGTTGCGCAGCAAAGATTCTGTCCGGCTACTTGCTGCAGTTGTGCTGTTACACTGAATGCGGCGCAGTCGAGAGGTCCGGGTGGACACGATAAACGCATTACATCAAAGTCACCCGTCGAAAACATTCCGTTGCCTGAATAGGTGGCAACAACATTGTCTTCATCAATCAAGATCGACGAGGCTGCTGTTCCACCCAATGCGCTCATGCCTTGCCACCCTGACACATTATCTGCGTGCAATGTGTAGATGCCATTGTGAATCAGATCTGCACCGCCCCACACAAACTGATCGCTACCGGTGGGAATATTCGAGAATGTATTCCATCCCGAGAATCCCCAGTCGCAGCCGCCGGTCGCACTCGTCTTCCGATCAAGCACCGTAGTGCCTTGATAAGCAACGCCAGAGCCGAGTTCGTAGTTCGTCGTGCTTACACTCCATGTGCCGCTGAAATCTGCGCGGTACATTTTCGAATAGAACGGGAATAGCTGATAGACGGTGATTGGAGTTGTGGACTTCGAAGATTGGATAAGGAGCAACTGTCCAGCGGCATTGAATTCCATATCCGAGATTGGATCGGGTGGTGCAGTAGATGGAAGCGAGAAACAAAACTGCGCAACGCCGGTGAAGTTGCCTGCTGCATTGAGATTTACTTTCCACACGGATGTTTGCGGTCCACTCGGATTTGCAACATCGCGAGACCACACCGCGAAGTACACCGCGTTTGCTCGGTAGGCAATTCCCCACAGGCGTTCACCAAGTGGAGCTATGCCTGGAGTGCCACCATCTGGAAGAAACGGATCGAACGTGCTTTGCACGGAACTAAGATTTGCATCAAGTCGATAGATCTTTCCATCGTCGAGGTTCGTCACGAACACCTGTCCGCCATTGTGATCCTGATCGAAGCAGATATTACCTAGCGACGGAGTGTTGAAGTCATTTGGATATGAAAGGTTGGGTCCGCTATTCGGCAACGAGATCTGATAATCGATGTTACCAGTGATTCCATTGATCTTGTAGACGCCACCAGGTCCGGCCGTGCCCCACGGATACGGAATCTGTCCATTGTGTCCGCCATACGTCATCGTCGCCGTCACATAGATGTTGCCGGAACAATCGAGCGCAATCCCAAAAATCTCACCTAGATTTCTTGCGATCCACGACGGGTGATGGTACTGCGGAACGCTGGCCCAGTTAACGGCAATTGGTTGTGCTGCAACGGTGCGCAAATCGTAGGCTGTGAGGACGTATCCGTTGGGGTTGTCTGCGCCGTTTGTGAGTCCGGAAAACTTTGTTGCCACGGCAACACCGTTTGCCATGGGCCACGGTTGTGAAGAAACCGCGGATGCAGCCGTAACAAGTATAATGGCAGCGGCGAAGAGTCGGATCGAATGATTCATTCGAACCCCCAGGAGTTGATGTTTCAGAAGGAATATGCTACTGTCAACTTACGAAGGAAGTTGCCTTCCTTCCCGGCAGCCTCCCGGCAGCCTCCCGGCAGCCTCCCGGCAGCCTCCCGGCAGCTGCCGGGAAGGAATTCATAAAGTGCGTATGAGGTAGCGACTCAATATCTTCTGAGCAACCCAGGCAAAGAGAACCCCGAGCGCCCCACCGACAACAACGTCCGAGAAGTAGTGGGCGGTGATGACGATGCGAGATACCGCTATAGCAATGCCCACCACAGCGAAGAGCCATGCACCTTTTCGCCACACCAACCCACCGGTGGTAGCCAGCGCAGCGCCTGTTGTAGCATGTCCGCTTGGGAAGGAATTCCACTGATAGCTCGTGTCGAACGCAAAGAGGCGAAGGCCATACAGCTGCTCGTCGAACCACAGAACCGGACGTGCTCTGCAGATGGTGATCTTGATGAGGTTCGCCGCAATACCACTCAGTGCGATGCTAAGAAACACGGTCGCGCACGCAATGGCAAGCGGCCGGTTACGCTTCCACAAAAGGGCGGTGCCCGCAAGTGAGGGAACGAGCCACCAATGTCCTTTGCCAATCTCCTCGAACCACTCACCAGCCATGTACACGTTGCCGTGCACGTTCGCATGGAGCCATTCGGCAAGTGGGATGTCTATCGCCGAATATCCAAGGATACAGAGCGGGAAGGCAGCAAGGAGCCACAACAAGCGCAGCGCTGGGAAGGGCGTCACTTCTTCTTCTCAGGTAAAACGGCAGGGAGGGCAAGAGTAGAGATTTGTTCGTTGAACCGACGTACGTGATCGGCCTCGATGCTCTTGATCGTAGCGAGCTTCGCCGCAGCTTGCGCCGAGAGCGCGGCGAAGAGATCGAGCGTCTGTTGTGTTGGACGTGTGTCTGCAGACGAGGCCACTTCGCTGAGCGAGGCGATCTTGTTGTTGAGTCTTACAGGATAATTCAGAAGGTCTTGCCCCGCCTTGGCCTTGGTTTGCACCATGCTGTCTTCGATGTGCTGCAACGTATCGTTGATAACCTTACTAAGTGCAGTGATGTCTTTGGTTGTTGTTGTGTCGAGATGTGACATGCGACCTACTGCGGCGTTCACCTGCGTGCGAACGTCGCGCATACGCTTGATCGCCTTATGCACGTCTGTGAGTGTGCTCGTTACATCGCGCAAGAATTTTTCTTGGGCAACGAGGTCCGCGTCGGCAACGTCAACACGTGGGTCTTTGCGAATCTCGAATGATACGCGCTGCGTGTCTGCGCCAAGAGAAAAGGTTGCCGTGTAGAGGCCGGGGGCAACGCGCGGACCCGACGTACCGGCACCCCACATCACACCTTCGAGCTCTTCTGCATCGGGCCAACGCATGTTCCATTGGAATTGATTCTGTCCGCTGAAGAGCGTGAGCGCCTCGCTGCTCGGACGGAAGAGTGAGTCGCGATAAAACTTCCGATCGTTCTTGAACTCTTCTCCCTTACGATCTTTCTTGCTCGAGAATCCTGCCACGGAGTCACCACGTTGCGTGCGAATCGTAAGCGTGAGTTCTTTCGATGTTGTGTCTGCAAGCCAGTATCGGAGCAACACGCCGTTGGGTGCATTCTCTCCAACATCCATCGTTGGCGCAGACCATGCACCACCCTCTACGCGATACGCATGACGTGGTGTGAATACGTGGAACGCGGATTTCATTGCTGCTGGTGTAAGCTGACGTAGAGACGTGAGGTCATCGAAGATCCAGAACGACCTTCCGTGTGTTCCGATAACAAGGTCGTGCTCACTGCCCTGAATAGCAAGATCGTGAATTGGCGTAAGTGGAAGGTTTAACAGGAAACGCGACCACGACGTGCCACCATCAAACGAGACGAAGAGTCCACGCTCTGTGCCGCAATACAAGAGGTCCTTGCGAGCTGGGTCTTCGCGCACAACGCGTGCAAACGCTCCAGTGGGAATGCCCGACGTGATCTTCGACCACGACGCACCGTAGTTCGTGGTCTTATACACGTACACGCCTTGATCGTCAAGCTTGTACCGGTTGATGGCCGCATAGGCCGTGCCTGCATCGTACGGCGATGCTTCGATCATGCTTATGAGTGAGAAGGCGGGAAGGCCAGAAGGTGTTACGTTCTTCCACGATGCAGCGTTGTCTGTGCTTACATGCACAAGGCCGTCGTCGCTGCCAGCCCAGAGTACGCCTTGCTTGACGGGAGATTCTGTAAACGTGAAGATGGTGCAATACACTTCCACGCCGGTGTTGTCTTTCGTGATGGGACCACCAGAAGCCATCTGCTTTGTGGTATCGTTCGTCGTGAGATCCGGCGAGATCTTTGTCCAACTCATGCCCTCGTTGGTGCTGCGCCATACGTGTTGCGACGTGGTGTAGAGCGCCTTGTCGTGTTTCGAGAACATGATTGGGAACGTCCACTGGAAGCGCTCTGTACGGTCTTTCGAGCCCTCACCAATGGGATTGTTGGGATACACGCTGATGTCTTGATTCTGATCGTTACTGCGGTCGTACCTGCTAAGATATCCGGAGTAGTTGCCACCAAAAGTAACGTTTGCATCGCTATGATGCGGAATCACGTAGCCGCTTTCAAATCCGGCAACACTGTACCAGCGCGATTTATCGATCGACCAATCGCCAATCGCACGATGTGGAATCGAAACTGTGCTGTTGTCTTGTTGTGCGCCGTAGAGTCGGTACGGGAAATGATCGTCTACGCTGACGTGATAGAACTGCGAGGTGGCAAGGTCTTGCTCCGTCCAATGTCTGCCACCATCCACACTTACTACCCCGCCACCATCATCGGCCACCATCATGCGCTGATTGTTTTTTGGGTCGATCCACATGTCGTGATGATCGCCATGCTTTGTGCCCATACCACTAAAGCTCTTGCCTCCATCCACGCTCTTAAACATGCCCACGTTCAACACGTAGACAACCGATGCATCGAGTGGGTCGGCGTAGACGTGAGAGAAATACCAGGGCCGCGTACGAATGTCGGCTTGCGTACTCATGCGTGTCCACGTTGCACCAGCATCGTTACTCTTGAAGAGACCGCCGTTTTCATTCTCGACCATCGCAAACACGAGTCCACGTTCTGCACGCGAAACGTCGACGCAAATCTTGCCAAGTGTACCCGTAGGTAATCCAGGATTCTTCGTGATTTCTTTCCATGTGTCACCACCATCAATGCTCTTGAACAGCCCGCTTCCCGCACCACCACTGCTCATGCTGTGTGCGTCGCGATAGGCCTGCCATAACGAAGCGTAGATGATGCGCGGATTGTGCGGATCCATCTTCAACGTCATGCCGCCGGTGGAGTCGTTGCGGAACAATACTTTTTTCCATGACGTGCCACCGTCGACGCTTTTGAAGATGCCGCGCTCGGGGTTCGGACCGAAGACGTGACCCATAGAACTCACCAACACTATGTCTGCATCGGTGGGATGGACGACAACGTCAGCAATCATGCGACATTCTTTGAGTCCTATCGACGTCCACGTTGCACCACCATCACTCGTGCGATACATACCATCGCCCGAAGAAATATTGCCGCGAATATCAGTCTCACCCGTTCCCACATACACAATGTTGGGATCAGACGGGGCAATGGTAATGGCGCCGATAGATGCAGATGTGAACGTCGTGTCACTCACGCTCCGCCATGAATCGCCGTCGTCCTCGCTCTTCCACACACCACCACCGGTTGCGCCAAAGTAGTAGGTGTGCGGAAGATCGGGATGTCCGGCAACGGCCAGCGATCGGCCGCCGCGATATGGTCCTATGCAGCGAAACTTTTGTGCGCGAAGCGCATGGTCGAGCTCTGCCGTCGATGGTGTCTTCATCGACTGAGCGTGAACAAGACCGCTTGGCAGACATGGGAAGGCGGCAAGGAGGAGAAGAACGAGAAGTTGTGTTGTGCGCATAGCGCGCAACTTAGGCCTCTAGCGCCGTACTACAAACTTCACGGTTTCACGTCCGTCCGAAAGGAGATACATGCCTTCGGTGAGGTCGCTTACATCGATCAGGACTTGCGCGTTGGGCAGTGCGAGAACACGGTTGACTGTGGAGATCTGTATGCCCATGGAGGTTGTGAGTCGGAACGCAGAAGATGTGCCGCGCAGACCCGATGCAACAACGTGCGACGTGGCTGGATTGGGATAAACATTTGTCACCGCGGCCGTCGGCTCGTCGTCCACCGACGTTGGGAGGATTGCTGTAAAGATGCCGATGCCACTGTCTGCATCGTACGCGCCCGACTTGAAGGCGCGCGTGATC
>JBBRES010000137.1:0-6776 GCA_038202665.1 Kapaibacterium sp. (SeqCode)
CGAGGATAGCGCCATCCATCTGAGCAGCACCTGTGATCATGTTCTTCACATAATCGGCGTGGCCCGGACAGTCCACGTGAGCATAGTGACGGGCTTCCGTCTCATACTCAACGTGCGCCGTAGCGATCGTGATCCCGCGTGCCTTTTCTTCAGGTGCGTTGTCGATCGAGTCGAACGAACGCTTTTCAGATAGACCGCGCTTCGCGAGCGTCATCGTGATCGCCGCTGTGAGCGTCGTTTTGCCGTGGTCAACGTGGCCAATCGTGCCAACGTTTACGTGCGGTTTGTTCCGGTTGAAGGTTTCTTTTGCCATGGAACAATCTCCTCTGGTTGCAGGAAGGTTGTGTTACGAATTGTGTGTTGCTTGTCGAGTTCGAAACGGAATAGACGACAAAGGTACGGGAATTTCTGGACATGACCAAATGCTTTTGATTCAGTCAAAAGAAAAACTTCCCGCGCCTATCGGCGTGAGAGTGCGGGCTCATAATGCGAAAATCGCATTGTGTATGAGCCACGCCCTTGTGTGAGCGAGCGCAACTGCGTTACGTAGCCGAATAGTTGCGACAGGGGTACCACCGCCGTCACAACTTGCAGGATGTCGCGCATCTGAATGCCCTCTATCCTGCCGCTGCGGGAGCTGAGGTCAGCAATGACCTCGCCCACATACTCTTCGGGCGTAACGACCTCTACGTGGAAGACTGGCTCCATGATTACCGGTGTGGCAATCCTCGCAGCATCTTTCGCTGCGATGGAGGCCGCGATGGCATACGCCAACTCGGTTGAGTCTTCCTCGATATAGACCGCATCGACCAGGGACGCCACAATATCAATCATGGGATACCCTGCGATCGGGCCAACCTTGAGAGCCTCTAAGGCTCCCTGTTCGGCACTCTTGACATACGATTCGGGAAGTGCTTTTGGTTGTAGTTCGTTGACGAACACAAAGCCTTTTCCCGACTCGTTCGGACGCAGCTCAATAGTGACCTGGCCGAATTGATTCTTCCCGGTGGCGCTTCGGACAAACGTGCCCTCGTGCCGTGCCGTGGAAGTAATCGTTTCTCGATAAGCAACCTGAGGTTTACCAACTTTTACGGGAACATTGAACTCTCTCTTCAGCCGGTCTGCAAGAATCTCCAAATGAAGTTCCCCAACACCGCTGATGATCGTCTGTCCTGTCTCCGCATCAGTATGGAATCGAAACGTCGGATCTTCTTCAGAGAGCCGATGTAAGGATTCCGTCAACTTGTCTTGATCTGCCAGCGTTTTCGCCTCAATACTTTGATTGATGACGGGCTCGGCAAAACTGATGTTCTCTAACAGTATCGGATTCTTCGCTTCGCAAAGCGTGTCGCCCGTTTTCGTATATCGTAGCGCAGGTATCGCTATGATGTCTCCCGCATACGCCGCCTCGATCTCGTCTCGCTTGTTCGCCTTCATACGCAGGATCTTTCCTGCTCGTTCTTTTTTGTCGTTCGTGGCGTTGTAGATCTGATCTCCTACCTTCACCACTCCGGAATACACACGCACAAACGTGAGTCTTCCAACAAATGGGTCGGTGAGGATTTTAAACGCCAACGCTGCGAACGGCTCTTCGTCTATTGGCTTTCGAACTAACGTTTTATCGTGGTCTTTGACATCGAAGCCATGCGCATTCCCAACATCTGTCGGACTTGGCAAATACGCAATAACGGCATCGAGTAACTGCTGAACACCCTTGTTCTTGAAAGCACTTCCGCATAAAACAGGAGTGAGATGAAGTTGGAGGGTGGCACGGCGGAGTGATGCGGTGAGCTCCTCTGCAGTGATGTCTTCACCACCCAAATAACGCTCTGCTATCACGTCGTCGTAGTCTGCAACAGACTCTATAAGCTCCGTTCGCTTCTTCTCTGCCAATGGTCGTAGTTCATCTGATATTTCTTGCACGTCGAATGTCGAACCTTCGTCGCCGTGATGATAGACAAGAGCCTTCATCAAGACGAGATTCACAACGCCTATAAACGTGTCTTCAACGCCAATCGGGATCTCAATCGCTACTGGTCTGGCATTCAGTCGAGTGCGCATCATGTCGAGCACTCGCTCAAAATCTGCACCCACTCGATCCATCTTGTTCACGAAAGCTATGCGCGGTACTCGGTACTCATTGGCTTGATGCCACACGGTCTCGCTCTGTGGCTCTACGCCTGCAACGGCGTCGAAAAGGGCGATGGCTCCGTCGAGTACTCGAAGGGATCGTTGTACTTCCGCTGTGAAGTCTACGTGTCCCGGCGTGTCGATGATGTTAATCGTAACACGCTTTCCGTTCGGACCTGTCCACTCACAGGATACTGCGGCAGAGGTGATCGTAATCCCCCGCTCCCGCTCCTGATCCATGTAGTCCGTAAAGGCCGTTCCCTCGTGAACCTCTCCCATGCGGTGCAATACACCAGTATAGTAGAGGATCCGCTCCGTGGTTGTCGTTTTTCCTGCATCAATGTGAGCCATGATGCCGATGTTACGCACGAGATCTATGTCGACGGAACGGGCCATGTCGTGTCGGTTTTCCTCAGGTTTTCAAAGAACGCGTTTACCTTACCACTTGAAGTGGGCAAACGCACGGTTGGCATCTGCCATACGGTGCATTTCATCGCGACGCTTGATCGATCCGCCTTCACCGTTCGCCGCTGCAATGAGCTCTGAAGCAAGCTTCGAAGCCATTGACTTGTCACGACGATCCAGTGCAAACTTCTTGATCCAACGAATGGCAAGCGTAAGGCGACGCTCTTCACGCACTTCCATCGGTACTTGATACGTTGCACCACCTACACGGCGCGGACGGATCTCGATGGCTGGCGCAGCGTTCTGAACTGCCTTGCGGAATACCTCAAGCGGATTTTGCTCTGTCTTCTTTTCGATCATGTCGAACGCCTCATAGATGATAGCTCGGGCCGTGGCCTTCTTGCCTTCTTCCATGATGTTGTTCACGAACTTTGCAACGATCAGATCGTTGTACCGTGGATCTGGCGCCACGCGGCGCTTTTCGGCACGCTTCTTACGCATGTTTCAACTCTAGAACGTGTTTGTGTCTTTGTATTACTTCTTCTTGGTCGCAGCCGCTGGCGCACCTGGCTTCGGACGCTTGGCGCCATACTTCGAACGAGCTTGCTTGCGGTTGTTGACGCCCTGTGTATCGGCCGCACCACGAATGATGTGGTAGCGAACTCCAGGAAGATCCTTGATACGACCCCCACGGATCAACACAATGGAGTGTTCCTGCAGGTTGTGACCTTCGCCCGGAATGTAGGCCGTTACTTCGGTCTGATTCGTAAGGCGCACACGGGCTACCTTGCGAAGCGCAGAGTTTGGCTTCTTTGGTGTGGTCGTGTAGACGCGGGTGCAAACACCGCGCTTTTGTGGACAGGAGTCGAGCGCTGGACTCTTACTCTTGACGACAACTGCCTCACGTCCCTTCCGGACTAGTTGGCTGATCGTTGGCATGGATTCTCACTAAAACGTTTTTGACAGAGCCTGCAAATATAGGGGGTTGGTGTGGACAAACCAAGCGGATGGGGTGGGAATGTGAAAGAATGGCGAAATTGTTGGTATGAAAATTCTCGTGATTGAGGATGAACCGAAGCTGAATGCTTTTATGAAGCAGGGGCTCGAGGAGCAGGGATATGAAGTGGACGTGGCCACGGATGGTGCACAAGGGCTTGAAATGGCGCTTCACGGACCGTATCATGTGGTGGTGCTGGATCTTATGCTTCCCCTTTTACACGGACATGACGTGTGCCGCGCCGTGCGCGCCCAACGCCCACACCTGCCCCTGATGATGCTAACGGCCATGGGGACCACGGAGGATACCGTACACGGACTGGAACTCGGCGCAGACGACTACATGGTGAAACCGTTTCAGTTCCCCGAATTTCTTGCCCGCATTCGCGCCCTGAGTAGACGTACCACAGCCGATGTTGCAGAGGAGCGCTACGTATGCGGCGACTGCACAGTAGACGCTACCAAACGCACCGTGACTCGCGGTGTTCAGCTCATAACGCTTACGCCTCGCGAATACGCCCTGCTGCTGGAATTCATTCGACATCAAGGCAAGACCTATACGCGAGCCGAACTCGCAGAAAAAGTGTGGGGCATCACGTTCGATACAGGCACCAACGTGATCGACGTGTACGTGAATTATCTGCGCAACAAAATTGACAAGGGCTTCTCGACGAAACTGATTCAAACTGTCTTCGGCACTGGCTATGTGATGCAAGCCCCTGAGGAATTATGACAATTCGCACTCGACTCACCTTGATGTTCGCCTCGATCATGGCCGTGATCCTTGGCGCATCCTTGTTCTTTGTGTACGGAATTCAGTCTCGACTCGTGCAAGATGAGTTTTACGGACTTCTTTCAGAGCGCGCCGCAACGATTGCCACGATCTTTCTTGAGCGCGACTCGTCCGCACGTATGCGCATGATTGAGTTCGAACAACGAAACGTCCGCACTCTTCCTGCAGAACGAATGCTCGTTGTTGGTACCAACGGCGAGCAGCTCTTTTCCATGGGCCCTTCCTCCCTCCCTATTCCCTATGAACTGATCTCAAAAGCGCGGGCACGCGGACATTCTCAACGCACTGTAGAAGGCAGGCAAGCCATTGCCCACTCGTATCGCAACAACATTGTTGTCGTGGTGTCGGCGGCGGATTTGATTGGCATCGAACAACTCGCAGACCTGCGCTGGATTATGCTTGGCGCATTTCTCGTGGGCCTAGCCGCAACGTTTGCAGGCGGGGCGTTCTTCGCCGGTCGTGCACTCGAGCCGATGAACAGAGTGGTGCGACGTGTGGAAGATATCTCTGCATCGAACCTGCATTTGCGCGTCGACATAGGCGAGGGCCGCGACGAGATTGCACACCTGTCTACCACGTTCAATGCAATGCTTGAACGTCTCGAGAAGAGTTTCGAAACGCAACGCACATTCGTAACAAACGCATCGCATGAATTGCGTACACCGTTAACTGCCATCATTGGCGAGATCCACGTGCAACTGGCACGCGAACGCACCGCGCCGGAATACCGCGCGTCGCTCCTATCGGTGCTGAGTGAAGCCGAACGACTGAATGCCATTGTGAGTAGCCTGCTCATGCTTGCGCAGTACGAAGAAGGGCGCATGCCTTTGAATCCAGAAGAAGTGCGCCTAGACGACGTGGTCGTCGATGCCATCGGCATGATCCAACATCATGCTGGATCTGAACGAATTCAACTGACGATGGAGTCGGCCGACGATGGACAGCGCTTTGCCGTACTCGCCCATCGTTCGCTCCTGTTGGTGTGCATGACAAACCTGATCGACAATGCACTGAAGTACTCTTCAGCAGAAGCGGTTGAAGTGGCCGTCCATGCAACGGATGAACGTGTAAGCGTTTCCATACGTGACCATGGCATAGGAATTCCAGCCGACGTGGCACACCGACTCACAGAGCCGTTCTTCCGTGCACACAATGCTCGCGGCGTTCCGGGCTTTGGTATTGGCCTTGCTGTTACGCAACGCATTGTATCGCTCTACAAAGGCACACTCTCCGTTGTAAGCGAGCCCACCGTTGGAACTACGGCAACTCTCTCCCTTCCTTCTAAGCGCGCCCCTTTCTAACCAACTTCTAAGAGGATAGCGGAACGAATGGAGATAGGTTGCACGTCGTATGAAGATGTCCTCCACTCTCTTTCGCCTCTTGCGCCACTTGGTGCTATCCGCCGCCTTCCTTGTAGGTGTAGTGATAACGATGGCGCAACCGTCGCGAACACTCACGCTGTCCGAGGCAGAGCAACAGTTCCTCACGCGCAACCTCTCCCTGATTGCAGCACGCTACGATGTGGCAATTGCGCGCGCTGGAGTAATCACTGCAGGTCTCTTTCCAAATCCGGAATTAGCGATTGAATACAACATCTTCAATCCCACCACCGGACAGTGGTTCCCGCTGGCATTGAATGGTACATCCTTGGCGAGTCAACAAAGCGTTTCTCTGCAACAACTGATAGAGGTGGCAGGGAAGCGGGGCAAACGCGTCGACGTAGCCTCGCTCGATGAACGCTCGGCCGAAGAGAACGTGCTCGATCTTGCACGCACGTTAATGAGCGCCCTGCGCTCAACTGCGCTCGATCTGTATCATGCCGATACGAAGCTCGCTACGTATGCAGATGGCATTCGTGAGCTCGATCGCACCGTTGCTGCGTTGAACACAATTCAAGACAAAGGCATCCTTCCTTCGCAAGAGATCGTTCGCATTCGTTCATTGCTCTTCTCGTTCCAACAAGAGCGCGCTACGCTCTCGATGCAACGCGCAGAGATGGAGAATGGATTGCGACTCTTGTTACGAGATTCAACCAACGACACGTTGCACATCCGCCTTGAGCAGCCGGATCCTGATACCACCGTGATGGCACAGTTGGATCCAGTTGTTCTCCTTGCTCGCGCAGACACGAATCGTCCCGACGTTCGCATTGCTCGCACACTGGTAGAACGCGAAGCCGCAAATCTCTCGTATCAGAAGGCACTGGCGATTCCCGATGTACGCGTTGGACTCTTGTACGATAAGTGGGCAAGTGCGTGGCAAGACTACTTCGGACTTACCATGGCGGTCACACTTCCCATCTTCGACCGAAATCAAGGGAACATCGAAGCCGCACAAGCAGGCATCTACCGCAATCGATCAACAATGGAGCTCGCAGCCTCTGTTGCTAAGCGCGATGTGATCACGGCGTTGAACAGACTCCGTATGTCGTCGGAAATGTACTCGGCCACCA
>JBBRES010000138.1:0-6715 GCA_038202665.1 Kapaibacterium sp. (SeqCode)
CGGCTGCTTCGGCACGTGCAACAAAGTCTACACCTGCTGGAAGCTTCACTTCGTATTGGCCACTAGCATTTGTTTCTACAACCAAACGCATGTACTTCGCTTCTACAACATTGCCGTCCTTCTTCTTTGCTTCGAAGATCACGATGGCCTTGATGCCTTCGCCAGTTGCTTCGTCTGTCACGCGACCAGCTACCACATACATCTTTGGCTCTGGCTTTGCCGTCACCACAAAATGTAGTTCGATGGTCTTATCGCATTCCGTTACAACTTCTGTTGCATTGGCAGGCTCTTCGACGTTTGCGTTCCACTCTGCATAGAAACCAGCGCCTTCAACACGAAGCTTATACGTTCCGGCTGGAAGGTTGATCGTGTATGTGCCTTGCTTGATCTCTGCTTTGTAGACAGGAACCAATACTTCGAGTGATGGATCCTTTTCGTTCTTCTTCAGCATCCATGCAGTAACCACACCATTGGACACAAGAGTTGTTGTTCCTTCGAGTGTAACACGACCCTTGATGAAGGAGCAGAAGCGTGGCTTATCGCCGCCGCCGTCTTTCTTCACCGAGATCTCAAACTTCTGAAGTACTGAGCGCTCTGTGCCATCAATGAAGGCCTTGATGATGATCCAGTAGCCCTTGCCTGCTTGTTCTGCTGTTGGTGTCCACGAGATCTCTCCCGTTTCTGCGTTGATTGTCATGCCATCAGGACCTTGCACAAGGGCATACGTGATTGTTCCAGCAGGGTTTGCTTCTGCACGTGCCTTGTACGAATATGGCTTGCCACCAACTGCTGCCTTTACGGGCTCAGATACAAACCAGATACTCTCTTTGACAACTGTTGGCTTGATCACAACAACTCGAATCACTGAGCGATCGCCTTCGCCGTCTGCATTCACAGAGCGAATGAAGAAGGTATACGTGCCTTCTTTGAGATCTCGTACTTCGAAAGAGTACTTAATCGGAGGTGTGTTCGGCTCTTGAGTTTTTGCTTCAACACTGCCGATTTTGTCGAACAGCGTGATGTCTTCGGTTTGACCCGATGCCTGATAGATATTGAACGACGTTGCTGCCGCTCCATCTTGTGCAGCATTCCATTTCAGAACAACAATCTGATTGTTCTGATTGCCCATCACGATGGATGCGCCGTATTCGCGTGGCGGCAGTGGAGTGCCGGCGAATGCTGCCACAACGGTTGCCGAAAGAACGACGACGGCCATGGCCAGTGTGCGAATAAAGGAGAACGGTGTTCTCATAGAAATACTCCTCAAAAAAATTCAACCCGAAAGATGCAATGATCAATCGGGTCGAAGAATCCACCGGGTGGACATGCGTTACAAGAAATCGTCTACATCGTGATATGAATCTCGCCAAAGAGCGTTTCCTGCTTTTGGCCAGGAATCAAGAGCGCTTTATTGGCAATGATATAGATGCTGATTACCATCTGTATCGGCTCTCCAGGCTTCCGTTCGAGCGCTGAAATCACCATGCTGGCCGTGTTATTCGCTGCGTCGGCATTCACGAGTAAGGGGGGCTTGGTGGCGTCGATGTTCAGCGCCAGCACCATCTGTGGACCGAGGAGATTCTCGAGCTGTGAATCGGCAGAAATGGAGTCGGCATTCAAGGTAAAGCTTTGCAGCAAAGGCACTTGACCCGAATCCGCCTTCACCGTCAGCTGCATATTGCTGATCCACACGGTGCAGGGTTTCGTTGTTGTGTCTACGCGAATCGTGGGGGTGCCAAGCGAGGCGTATTGACCCTTGGAGCTCGAAACGTCGATGGTGACAGCCGTCGGGATAACCTTGGGCGCGGCCGTCACGGGGGTTTCCTTCCGTGGCGCATCCGAGTCGAGCGGCGAGGCGCAACTCGCCAGTAAGGCGGCAAGGCCAAGGGCCAGGATGGTTGAACAACTGCGAGAAAACATGATAAACCTGAAGTTATTGACGATTAGAAGCGCACGGCCATGCCGTACGTAAGACCGATTTTGGACGACGTGAACCAATTCTGCTGATACTGATAGGCCATCGTGGCCCCTTCGATGCCGAGAATGAAGGACAAGGGTCCGACGGGGGAGTACGACATGCCAAGCATGGCACGACCGATTGGTCCGTACTTCGTGCCACCGAACGAGCCTTGCAGCATGGGTCGGAAGCTTGTCTCGCCAATCCCGTCAAAGCTGTACCGATACACGGCCGCAGCCCACATGCTCGACGGCTGCTGCTCGTACTTAACGATCTGACCGTTTGGACGGGTGCCATCGAAGACTTGCGGGAATACCTCGCTACCAAATTCCACGCCTACGGAATGATGATCCGAGAGCTTGTAGATCATGGCTACTCCGAGGTTCTGATACCACTGTGTTTGAGGGTCAACAGCAGTTTCCGTCATCGGCTTCAGCGAGAAACCACGCGCCTGCAGCGTAAAGGCGGGATACTCATCCCACGCCGCTCTTGTATTCTGCAACTGCATTGACTGCAACGTTTTTGGCTCTTCTTGGCGCTGGAGATCTATGGAATTGGACACCATCAACTGTGACACGATAGGTTCGGAATTGCGCGGCGTCATGCTCTCGTCGCGCGCCAGCATCTGACTCTCGGTATCGTGCGAAGCGTCTGAGCGTGGCATATCCGCGTCGTGCGTCCGTGCGTCATGCGTCTGCTCGTCGCGCGAAGCATCAGAGCGTTGCATATCCGTGCCGCGCGTCCTAGCGTCGCGCGTCCAAGCATCGCGGGTATCAGCGTCGCGCGATGCATCTGAGCGTCGCACATTTCCGTGTAGCGCATCTTCTTGCGCCGCATCCGTGTTGCGCGTACTCGCGTTGGGCGCGAGCGTCGCATTCTCGTTGTTGCGTGAAATCGTCGCACCCTCTGTGTCACGCATCGTAGCGTCGAGAGTCCCCGCGTAGTTCATCGCCCCAGTCGTCAACACCGCCGCAGCAATCGGCACGCCGATGCGAGCCAACCATGTGGCAACAAATCCACCCGCGGCTCCAGCGGCCGCGCCGGCCATTGGTGCAGTAAAGCCCAATCCGCTGAACACGGCGCCCGTGAGGGATGCCGGTGGGATCAGGGCCATACGGTCGTGCGAAACCTCGTTGCGGATGGCAAGCTGTTGCTTGAGTTCGCTGCGAAGGTCTCCGTTTGTGGAGAGTTCGCCGAACAGCCGCCCATCGTACATCGAGTCCATCTCTCCGTCGAGGAGCATCTGGATCAGGTCGCTATGATTTGGGTCCATGGTCATCTCACTTATGCATTTCGTTCAGATACGGCTCAAGGATCTCCTTGATTTTTTGCCGGGCGCGGAACACCCGCACCTTGGCCGTCTCGAGTTTGATCTGGAGCATGTCGCTGATCTCGTTGTACGACAATCCGTCGTACTCGCGCAGCACAAATGCCTCTTTCATGTCGTGCGGGAGGAGCTCCATGGCCATTGTGATCAGGCCCATCATTTCGCTCCGTTCCGCCTCGCGACCTTCACCGGGGTTATACAGCGTGTCGTCAAACTCTAAAGCGGCGGTCTGTGCACTTCGCTTTTTCTCGTTCAGGCACAGGTTGCGACATATCGTGAGGACGTAAGCCCGCACGTTGTCTAGCTGGGGGTGTCGCTCGGCGCTTTGAAAGAAGCGCATGAACGTTTCCTGATAGATGTCGTAGGCTCGGTCTTGGCTTCCAAGTACGCGCATGCAATAGGCGAAGACGTTGGGAGAAAAGCGCGCGTACAATTCACGAAACGCTTCTTCCCTATCGTCTCCATGTAACATGGCATAGAGATCGCCATCACTATATTCGCCCAGCCGCCGCTTCATTGCGTTGTCATTAACAATAGTCAGAACTGAAGGTTACATTGATTTACCGTCTGGTCCGCTCACGTCGTCGTACCCTTTCCGTCGAGATCCATGCCTCCGGAACTGTGGTCGTGCGGTCGCCCATGCGAACATCTATCGCCGACATTGAACACTTTCTCCGATCTCGATTCGATTGGATCGCGGGCAAAGTTGCCAAGGCAGCTACGGCCCGATCTGTGATCCCCGTACGGACTGCCGCGAACGAATTCTATCACCGTGGTGGGTTGCTTTGCTGGGAGGCCAGCACCGAGCGGACAAAATCGATTCGCCGCCATGAAGATACGCTCATCCTCCCTGCCTCCCTCACAACATCTCCGCTTCTTGCGCAGAGGTCTGTGGCAAGGTGGCAACGGCGCGAGGCGGAAGGGCTGTTCGAGACGCTGATTGCCCGCCATCTACCGTCCATCGGACTACCGGGCCTTCGGTATGCCGGGCTTCGCATGCGCAAAATGTCGCGCCGATGGGGAAGCTGCAGTTCGTCAGGCACGATTACGTTGAATGAATTCCTGATCCGCACGCCCGATTCCTGCATTGAGAGTGTGGTGGTGCACGAGCTTTGTCACTTGGTGCACCTGCATCACGGAGCCACGTTTCGCGAGCTGAACCTTTCCCTGATGCCGTGGCATCACGAAGCAGATGCGTTGCTCGATGCGTGGACGAGCGTACTTACCGATGTAGTAGAAACGACAAACGGGGCCATAAGCCCCGTTTATCAGAATACAGTTGGCGAACTCCGAACGCTGACGATAGGTCAGGCCGAAGCGTTCGCACCAAGTTTGTCGAACGCAGATGTGAGCGCCGAAGCGATCATTTCGGGCGTGCGGCCTTCAATCTGATGTCGCGGCATAAAGGCCACGAGCTCTCCGTCTTGCAGAAGCGCAATGCTTGGTGACGATGGCGCAACGCCTGTGAAGTAGGTGCGCGCGCGCTCCGTTGCTTCGAGGTCTTGACCAGCGAACACTGTTACAAGATGATCTGGTAGCGTTGCATGCTTGAGGGCCAGAGCCACGCCTGGACGTGCGCCACCGGCTGCACAGCCACATACGGAATTCACCACAACGAGTGTGGTGCCTGGTTGCTTGATTGCCTCGTCGACGTCGGCGGCAGTTCTGAGTTCACGTAGACCATGGCGTGTGAGTTCTTCGCGCATGGGTTGTACGAGCATTGGATCGTAAGACATGATGTTATCCTTTCTTGGAGTTCGAAATTACGGATTTCAGGTACTCGATACCGGCTTCGGTGGCAAATGAACCAAACTCACGCTCGATGTCGCGTCCCTTCGTTGAGTCCATCGAGATAGCCCTCATAAGGTAGGTAGCCGCCGTATTGAGTTCGTTTAGAGCAGTGAGAACTTTTGCCAAGGCAAAGTAGCCGTCGGACCATTCAGGGGAGAGACGTACCACTTCGGAAAATGCTTTTGCGGATTCAACGAGATCGCCCTTTTCTAGGAGCGTCGCCCCATAGTCGAACCAGCACTCCACGTCTGTTGCCTCGATGGTAAGCGCCTTCCGGTAGCATTCCAGCGCCTCATCTACGTGATGCAGGTTGTACTCCGCGTCACCCTTCGCATACCAAAGGTCTGCATGGTCGGGCGACACGGCCAGGGCCGTGTCGTAGTCGCGCACGGCCGCCTCGTAGCGTTCGAGAGCATCACAACAGGTGCCTCTGCCGTAGAGCGACTGGACGTGACGTTCGTCAATCTCCAACACCTTGGTGAAGAGTTCGATGGCCTCTTCAAAATCACCGCGCTCTTCGAGAGAGGTGGCAAGGTTGTGCAGAACAGCAACGTCTTTGGCATCGTGCTTCATGGCCTCGCG
Organism: Kapaibacterium sp. (SeqCode); assembly: GCA_038202665.1. Lineage (GTDB taxonomy): Bacteria > Bacteroidota > Ignavibacteria > Kapaibacteriales > Kapaibacteriaceae > Kapaibacterium. Next base: position 5,658 of record JBBRES010000138.1, read on the forward strand.
ATACGATTCGATGCTTTCGTCGAGCTTGCCGATAAGGGCGTAGGTGTTGCCCATGTTGTAGTGGGCTGATACAAAGTCTGCTTTGATGGCAACGGCCATTTCGTAAGACTCGATGGACTTGCGATGAGCGCCTTTGCGACCGAAGATTACGCCCTTATTGAACCATGCATTGGAATCAAATGGGTCGGAATCGATGAGTCGCTCGTAAATGTCCAGTGCCTCTGCATTCCGATCCGTACTCTCCAAACAAAATGCCAGCTCGTACAACGCGTCGCGTGTGAACTGTTCGTTTTTCGAGAGATAGGTGAAGAGCTTGATGGCCTCGTCGTAGCGTTCAAGTTTTTGAAACACCATGGCCTTGCTATAGAGCGCGTCTGCGTTATCGGGTTCAGACTCGAGCGCACGCTCGATAAGATGCATGGCCTCTTCCAGCTTGCCCGTTTGTTCTAGGGCAATGCTGCGATTTACGAGAATTTCTACGTCAACAGGGTCGAGGTCGGCGGCCTTCGTATAGGCATCGAGCGCTTCCGACCACTGGCCCACACTACTCAGCGCAATGCCGTACTTATGCCACGCGTCCGCCGAATACGGCGCTGCATCTTTCCACATTTGCGAAAAGATGAGAGCGTCGTCAAACTTCTGCGTTTCAAGGCAATAGTGAACGATCATCTCGAGTGCTTCGGCAGAAGGGGCGCCTTGCTGCCATTCGCCACTTCGATACGAGTCTCGAAAACGCTTGAGTGTTTCGTCCAGTTCACGCCGATCGAAATCATCGGCATCGTCGTCAAATTCAAATTCGAACATCAGCTCACTCCTGATACGTGGCAGATGAACGTCGGCATTGCAATGTAGTGCTTCGCGACGGCCATCACCACGTGGTAGTTTTCAACAGGGGCCGTCATTATTCATTGACAATATCAAAGACGAACAGTTTCAGATACTGCGTCTCTGGCATGGCAAGGAGAACGGGGTGATCGGGGGCTTGCGTGCCACGGTAGAGAAGACGTAAACGCTTCTGCAATCGTGAGCCCTCTTCGTAAATAATGTCAAGGAGCGCT
>JBBRES010000139.1:0-6705 GCA_038202665.1 Kapaibacterium sp. (SeqCode)
GTGAACTGTACATTGGAAAGAGTGGCACCTCCATGGCAACTCCCCACGTTGTAGGTGTGATTGCCTTAATGATGGAGGCCATGCCGAACCTTACGCTGGAGCGCATCAAGCAAGTGCTCAACCGGACAGCGCGGCACGACAACAACAATCCCGAAGACAACAACCAAATGGGCTTCGGCAAGATCGATGCATGGAGCGCTTGCGAGCTTGTGACAACGGCCGTTGCGGAATCCGAGAACACCGCACCAATACAGCTCTATCCAAATCCTGCCAACGATCGCCTCTCGATCTCTGCATCAAACGTGTATCATTCCATGGAGATCGTGAATTCGATGGGCCACGTGATGGCATCCACAACGATGGCTGCAACGGGAATGGATGTTTGGACTCTATCAACAACGTCACTACCCACGGGACGGTACATGGTCCGTTTGATATCTCCGTCGTCAACGGCTTCTGTGCCACTGACCATCCTTCATTGATCGTGGATGAGATGACGTCGCACTCCTTCACGATGCAGCAGTTTACTGTCGTGCAAGACCGGTGTGCCATGAAGGTTACACAAGATGCATGCATCCTTGGTGCCCTTGCACCGCTGGAGCATGCTCTTCGAATTCTCGACATTGGAACAGGCACAGGACTGTTAGCACTCATGGCTGCGCAGCGCGCACCGAAGGCCTCCATCGTCGCTATTGAACCAAACGAGAGTGCCGCTTTGCAGGCAGCCGAAAACGTCGAGCGTTCACCCTTCAAGGCTGCTATAGAGGTGTACCACACCTCGCTCCAATCTTTCTCTGCGGTGAACAGTCACGCGTTCGATCACATCATTTGCAACCCACCATTTCATCAAGACGGGTCTCGGAGTGTAGATGAGGGAAAAAGGGCGGCGTGGCATGCCATCAACCTCACGTTCGATGAGCTCGCCGAGCACAGCGTGCAGCTCCTTGCCTCTGATGGCCTTGCCACCTTCCTTTGCCCAATCAATGAACTGAACACACTTGTTAGCGCATGTACGGCTCGCGGACTGAGCTTACGTCGGCGAATAGACATGCGCGACCGTGCGGAGCGCCCGGTGCGGCGCGTGATCTCCGTCTGGAGCTTGCATCCCGAGACGGCCACTACAGAGGAGTTTGTGGTTCGCAGTGCTCCCATGACGTATTCAACGGCCATGCTTGATGCCATACAGGGGTTCTATTTGCTATCTTCTCAAAGATCAAACGAATAAGGAGAGCTCATGTCGGAAGATCGGGATGTGATCAATTCCATAGAAGAGATCGCGAAAGAATTGAAAGACGCAGCGGCCTTCATTGGCACGCGAGTCATCAACAGAGAAGAAGTGATCGAGCAGGCGTTTTGCGCGCTCCTCACCGCAGAACATCTGTTGCTACAGAGTAGAACGGGTGTTGGCAAGTCTCTGCTCGCTGAGCAGATATTCAACATGTTCGACGGTGCGCGATTGTTTCGTGTGCAATCGTCGAAAGAGCAGCAGCCCGACACGTACTTTGGCGGATTAGACCTTGAGCAGCTCAAGGCAGGGCGTATCGTGCATAACACCGAGGGGTCCCTCGTCCAAGCACAGTTCGGATTCATCGACGAAATCTTTGACGCAAACGATTTCACGCTCCGAGCGTTGCTCGGACTCTTGAATGAGCGAAGACTCATTCGCGGTATACAGAATGAGCCCTCTTCGCTGCATTCTGTTATTGCTGCAACGAACTACCTGCGTGTCTCGGAAGTTACCGAGGCCCTTCTCGACCGATTCTTGTATAAGGCCATGATCCTTCCAGATAAGGATCCGTTCATTCAGTACAAGATTTCGCAGCGCTATCTCATTCATGCAGGGAAGCCGGCAGAAGCACCGAAGAAGATTCCGTTCAATCGTCTCAAGCACATGCACGACATTATCACAGGTCATGCAGACGACTTCTCCATTGGCATTACGGCAGAGATGCTCTACTTCACGAATGTTGTGATCAGGCACTACGAATTCTTGCGCAACAGGTCGTTACATGAAAAGGGCAAGGGTGTTGCTGGGTCAGACTTCTACATCTCGCCGCGTACGCAGGCAAAGTCACTCGACCTGTTACGCGCCCTTGCATTGCTCAAGGGACGTAGCAACGTGGTACACGACGATGTGAGCAAACTCTATTTCATCTTTACAACCGTTGGTCTGCCCGAAGAAATGGCGCAGTTCAAGAAAGCCTACACAACCGTTCTGAACTCACTTACTGCATCGCGCGGCTTTGATCAGGTGACAATCTTGCTGGACTTCACGGAACTCCTCGAAGACATCAAAGCGAAGCCGTTCTTGATGGCTACTCCCCTTTCACAGTTTGCAGGCACGGCCATTCGAAAGTCGTTTTTCGAATGGGTGAAAGACAAGTTTGGATCAGAGCAAACCGCCGATACGAACAAGAAAACGTTAGAGCAATTCCTCACAGACTTCATTCCGGTATGTGACGAAGTGCGTGAACTGAAAGCAAGTGTCGAGAAGACATTCGCCCAGACCATGATCATCGTCGAACGAGAGCTCAACAAGGCTCAGTCTTAACATGGCTCGTTCGATCATCGAGACGTCCGACTTCTTCTCACGCATGGAGGAGTTTGGTTTCTTTGATACGGTCGAAGAGCGCTTGCCGGAAGACTTCACGTTGGTGTACGAAATCGCTCGTATTATCGAGGATCTGCGGCAACCACTTGCGAGATCACTCGCGCCGATTCTAGAACTGAATACAGCATCGGATACAGACAACAATCTTGAGCAAATCCTCATTCCTATCGTTCCGGAAGCCAAGGAATATGAGGCCGACCTCATTCGTTCTGTAACGGAGGTCGCGCAGATCTATCCGCATCAGTTTCTCCTTCCTGAGAATGTGTTTCTCCAGCGGCTGGCAGAGCGTTCATTGTGGATGCCACGTCCACGAACGCCGCGCAACTATCGCTATCAGACTGAGTCGGACCGATTCTCTCCCGATGATCGAAAGCAGAAAGTCTACATTCTTTTCGACACATCGAGTTCGATGCGCCAGCACTATCGCATCCATCTTGCGAAGTCCATCGCCTATCTCTTCCTCAAACAGAACCAAAAAGAATTGGGAACGATCTTCTTCCGGACGTTTGATCTTACGGTTGGTGAGCTCCGCACAGCACGCGACATTCCGGCCTTCGAAGAGCTGATCAGCAATGTCATGCATATCAATGCAATTGGCAATGGAACCGTCCTCCACAAAGCCCTAACAACTGCAGTGGAAGACATTCTCCATGAGAGTCAGCTTAGTCAGGCACAGATTCTTGTGATCACCGACGGTGTTGCCCACATTGATGTAGAGCAACTCCAAGAGCGCATGGGTGAGAACATCACGGTGAATACGGTCAAGATTGGACATGCAAGAATGCATGTGGATGCAAAGGTAATCGAAGATCAGATCTATCACTCGTCGACTGAAGATGCCGTGCGGTTGCGAGACCTGTTGAAGCAAAAGCGTGACTTAGAACTCTCCACGTCAACTGCATCAGGGCATCTTCGGCAAGAAGGAATTAAAGGACAGCTCGCACTTTTGCAGCGACAGATTGACCAGCTCAATGAAAAGATTGGTGCGTTTGTTTCTGAGCATTATGGCACAGAGATCCAGAAGCTCAGTACGGTGTACGTCAACATCGAAGACATCCCAGCAGAGCAGATGTTCTCACTTCCGGAAGATAAAGTTGGCGAACTCGAGGAGCTTGCCGAGGCACTCCTCGAAGCATTGCGGCAGGAGCACCAGGTTGAGGATATCAAGCGAGCTGCCATTCTTTACGACCACTTGTACCTGCTAATGCAGTACAACAAGATTGATGCGCCTCGGTTAGAGAAAGCAGCGCAAGAACTTGAACAGATGCTCGATCGGATCTTGAATAAACCAAGTACTGGGGCTGATGACGTGTCGATCAGCGACATGGAGCGCATGCAACTACGTATGATGCTGGGCTCGAACGCAATGTCGGAGAAATTCTCGCTCGGTCGCGTCATGCGCATACTTTGGATGCGCATTGTACGGTGGTGGCGCCAACGAAGACAATTCAAGTCGTTTAGAGCCATCACTGGCAAGGTGGTACGGCGGCGCGGCAGTTAATCAGACGTCGGGATCGGATGTATCCGGTATGGCACTTCCTCGACCAATACTGTGATACTCAAATCCTTCTGCCAACATATCTTCCACGTCAAAAATGTTCCGTCCATCAAACACCAACGGACGTACGAGTAGTGTCTTCAACCTACTCCAATCAGGTTTGCGGAATTCATTCCATTCAGTGGCGATAATCAAGGCATCTGCTCCGTCGCATGCATCATAGGGCGACGTGGCATACGTGATTGTATCTGCATAGACACGCTTCGTCGTCTCGCGTGCTTCCGGATCGTACGCCTTCACAATGGCGCCCTGGGCACGCACTGCATCGATAATCGCAAACGCTGGTGCATCTCGCACATCATCCGTGTTTGGCTTAAAGGCCAAGCCCCACAAGGCAAGAACCCTGCCTTCAAGAAGCCCGTCGAATCGAAGTCGAAGTCGCTCTACAAATCGCTCTACCTGACGCATGTTGACACGACCAACAGATTCGAGAATCTCTAAGGGTGTTCCGGCTTGCCTCGCTGCATAGACGATGGCCTTCACATCTTTAGGGAAGCAGCTACCACCATAGCCGATGCCGGCAAACAAGAATCGCTTGCCAATCCGATCGTCGGCACCAATCCCGATGCGGATTTTCTCGACGTCTGCGCCAACTGTTTCACAGTAGGCAGACAGGTCATTCATGAACGAGATCTTCGTAGCAAGGAAGGCATTTGCTGCATACTTCGTCACCTCTGCACTCTTCTCATCAAACACATACACCGGATTGCCTGAGCGCACGAATGGCTCGTACAGATCGCGCATGATTTCTTCTGCGTACGGACTCGATGTTCCTACAACCACGCGGTCTGGCTTCATGAAATCCTCTACCGCAAAACCCTCTCGAAGAAACTCCGGATTGCTCACCACGTGGTGGTCGCGCGTGGGAGCTACTTCTCGCAAGATATTCCGAACGAGTTCGCAGGTTCCAACAGGAACGGTGCTCTTATTGATGATGATTCGTGGCTCCGTGATGTCCAACGAATTCAGCAGCTCACCAATCGTTCGCACAGCCGTTAGCACGTACTGCAAGTCTGCAGAACCGTCTTCTCCCGGAGGTGTTGGTAAACACAACATCAACAGAGTGCACGATCGAACTGCTTCGGCGAGATCGAGGGAGAATTGAATGCGCTTTTCACGAACGTTGCGTTCAAGATAGTGCTGCAATCCGGGCTCGTAAATGGGCAGAATGCCTTGACGGAGCATATCGATCTTCTTCGGATCGATATCAATGCAATGCACCGAGTTTCCAGTTTCCGCCAGACAAGTTCCCGTAACGAGTCCAACATAGCCGGTGCCGATAACGCCAATGGAATAGGACATGAGGTGTTTAGGTGTGAATGATGACGTAGCGAATAGCAAAAAACAGCAAGATCAAGAAGGAGACCAAGATTGCAAATTTTACAAGCTTCTTGATCAACGAAAAGATCAAAAGGACAACGAGGACGACGAGTATAATCTCAACCATTTCGGAACACGAATTTGATCGTGCCTATCATTTGAACATCAGTTGTGAGTTTGTTGAATCTCCACTGCCACAGCGCATTCATTGCTGCCTGCTCAACGGCCGGATTACCGCTCTTTGTTAACGGAATGATCTTACTGATTGTGCCGTCCGGCATCACTGTAAATCGAAGACGGACTTCGGTATTCAGTGTTCCGGGTGGAAACTTGGGTTGTCTTTTGGCAACGGCAATACGGTTTCCACCACCGCCCCAATCGATATCTCCATCGCCAAGTCCCTTCCCCTTCCCTGTGCCAGCCCAGCCCAATCCCGTTCCATCTTCCTTACCATTCAATCCGCCAATGGTCATCTCTGCAGCTTCGTCGTTCTTCGTGTCTTTGCCTTGCCGCCCCACATCCTTCACAGGCTTCAGATTCGCCGATTGTGATGGGTCTGCGACAGGTTTATTAGTGGTTGAAGAAGCCGATGGCCGAGATGCATCTTGAAAAGGGTCGGGAGAAACTTTACCCTTTTGCGCAGCACCTTCTGCAGACGCATTGCCGTGTCTGCGTCCTGTTCCATCACCTTCTCCGAGGACTAACAATGTGATAGGCACATACTGTTTTTCGGGAAATGGCTTTACGGGGTCGAGGTGCGTACACATAGATGCAAGAAACAGCGTAGAAACAAAAAGCACCGCTGCAACGAAGCCCTTCACCGCATTGGGATTCCATGTGAACCGGAGTTGCACATTGGGGGTATCGTCGTACCGGTCGCTCATACTACTATCATCGGATACGAGCAACCCACGGCTGCGTGAATCCCATGTTCATTGCGGCCGCTTCTGCTTCTTCTCTGCGCTCGGATTGTCCGAAGCGTACTCGATACCAAGGCTGACCATTAATATGCTGTTCCGTGATGTAACCGTCGTTGACTTTCTTTTCGCGCAATGACTGAAGCCATTCTTCTGCATCGTCTTTTGATGGACTCGAAAACACCTGTACCACAAATAGTGGTTTAGCCTTGGTAGAAGGCGGAGTTGACGTCGTAATCTGTGGAGCCTTCGGAGAAGCTGGTTCCTTTTTCATCACAGGAGGCGCTTCCTTCTTCATC
>JBBRES010000140.1:0-6646 GCA_038202665.1 Kapaibacterium sp. (SeqCode)
TCAGATTGCCTTACTCGATGTTGTCCATCGGAGATACGAACGTGAACGCCAGTCCCAAGAGGCAGAGATCTTTCGCTTGCGAAACGTCGAATTGACATCAGCGATGCAACGATTGCAGGAACTCAACAAGGAACTTCAAGACCTTGCGAATGAGAAGGATGAGTTTATGGCCGTTGCTGCCCACGACCTTCGAACACCTCTCAGTAACATTCGCGGCCTTATCACACATGCATTAACGCATGCAGACAGATTGTCGCACTCGGAATCCATGGAAGTGTTGTCAAGCGTGCGAGAGACGACCGATCGCATGCTAGTCACGGTATACCACTTCCTTGATGTTAACAGGAACGACAAACGTGGTTCGATGATCGCTCACGAGATCATCGATGTGAACGATGTTGTTCGAGATGCGCTCTATCGACATCTCCGGCGTGCCACAGAAAAGGGCATCAGTATTCGAATGCCCATCATGGAGCCAATCTGGGCTAGTGCAGACATGGCTGTGACGGACGCCATTGTCGACAATCTTGTGTCGAATGCAATCAAGTTTTCTCCCGAAGGATCTGAGGTGGTTGTGACGACGTCGCGCAATGAGAACGATGTACTCGTTCGCGTACGAGACAACGGACCCGGGATACCCGATCATGAGAGGCGATTGTTGTTCACGAAGTACGGCCGGTTAAGCACTCAGCCAACGGGTGGCGAAGAGTCCCTTGGGCTTGGACTGTATCTCGCAGCTCGACTCGCAAAGCGAGTTGACGGTGCAATCACTTGCGACAGTCTCGTTGGGTCGGGCACGACGTTCACGGTTCGCCTAAAAGCCGCACTCCCGTCAGACCTCCCATAAACAGTAAACCCCGACAGAGTCGGGGTTCGCTGTGACCTCAATTCGCACTAGTGGTAAAAGGTGCGTCCCTAATTTAAAAACCATATCGCCACATGATACCAAACCGCAATCCAATTCCATTCCAACTGGCTCCTGAAACAGGAGCCGTCCCAGCCGATAGTTGGAACCATGGAGTAAGCATTTGCCGGCGATATCCAAAAAGGCCAACAAGAAAATCGTGCCCCATACCTACGTGAAATCCAACGCGTGGCACGAGGTCTACGGTCGTTTTAAAGAGAATGTTCGTTTGGGGAGATCCAGGCTCGCTGCCCACACTGTCCCCTGTGGGATATTCATGTTGCCAAACGCCACTATATTGCTCTCCCACGGGCAACTCAAAGTCTAGTCCGGCATAGGCAAAGGCGCCTGTACGTCCGAACATGTATCGAACAGATGGCGACACGGTGATATACCATGATTTCGTGATGATCTCGAACTCTGCATTAATGGCGAAGATGTCGTTCGAGACAGTAGATGCTGTTGTCGATGTTGTGTATCGATAGTCGGCGCGCACCATGGCAAAAACACTCCACACATCACCAAGCGGACGATACTCAACTACTCCCCCACCTCCGACGGCAGCACCGAAGCCACCACTAGATGTAGCTATTTGCGCAGTCGAACCAGGTGAACTGCCTCCCGCATACTTTGCCGAGAGTCCGCCGAAATACAGCGAGTACATTCCAGACAACGTTGGCCCTACCCAAAAAACATGCTGCACCTCGAGCGATTCTTCTGGAATGTAGTCCTGACTTGAGGATGCACTTCGTTGCGCATGAAGGTTCCCGAAGAGTATAACCCAGAGCAAAGAGATAGAGAACAGGAATCGAATCTTCATCGTACCAACTGCGCTTTGAGCACTACGCGAGATTGCTGTTCGATCGAATTATCGTCTACAGGACTGGCGACAAGAATGATGTTATACAGGCCATTCGCCGCATCCGACGCCGCAAGGAATCGTGCTCGGAACTTTGAACCCTTTGCATACTCCTTGTTGATGATGGGATTTCCTAGCTCATCTACGAGGTCTGCCATCTTCTTTCCTGTTAGGTCATACACAGAGGCAGACAGCATCACACGGTCATCAATATTGAACACAACAGTAGTCACGTCTTGGAATGGATTATCTAGCAAGTATGCACCAGAGATGATAGCGTTGGGGATTCGCACGAAGGCCGTGTCGATCACTCTATGTTCTTTTGAACGTTGCATCACCGCGATCAATCTGTAGGCGTAGATCTCTCTGCGATATTCGACGCCGTCAAAGAGCCCTGAATATGTTTTTCCGGTTTCACAGACAGGACATGCCACGAGAATTGAATTCGTCGAGTAGTTCATTCGTTCAAGGAAATTTAGATTCGTCCGATCACCCGGATTGACAAGCGAGCGCTCGATGATAAAACCTTCAATTCCCAGTTCACAGTTTGTCGTGAATGCAAGTTCCACGGATAGATCGCCTACATACACAGCAGTAAAATTATCAATGATGTTCGAATCGCACTGGCGGGGAGGTCCGGCAAACGACGAAGTTTCTTGGCGCATTTCCACATTGTCGTGCTTGCTATACCATACGTTTTGGCTTGGTGGCGTACCCGTAACACTATCATGATCCATCTTATAGGCGATTGCCTGATAGTAGTTCGCGGGAGTAGCGAAGGCAAGCGTATCCCGAAGCACGACACCGGCTGGTGCCGTTAGCACGAAGCGTCCAAGAACGAATGAACGTTTCGAATCTGGCAAGCGGATTGCCCAGTCGCTGCTATCTGGACCAAACACCGTTATCGAGATCCTACTATTCATAATGCGTGGAGTTATCGAATACTTCGACATTGCAGAAGGATCGTACGTCTGCAAGGGCAACTCCGACGAACCATTTTGATAGTCCACCGTGTAGGTGAGCGAATCAAATCCACCAGTTGTGAGAAGATCCGGATGCACCAATCGCAACGTGGTATTCGCCCACAAATCCCAACGGTCGCTCACTCTTGTGATGATAACTTCAAACGTAATCGTGTTCGGCACAAAGTCGTCGGTTGTTTGCAAAACAACCTTAACATCGCTCGAGTCTTGCGCTTGCGCAAAGGAGGCGAAGCACAGCAATAGGACGAGGAGTGTATACTTAGCGCGTGACAACACTGCTCCGTCCTCTATTATTCCACGAGATGTTCAGGTCCTTCGTAGAGATAATTCCATCTAAGTCTGTGTCAAAGATCGAATACCTTTCGAAGTCGCGATTCGACCACACGAGGTCTACATCGTTGCGAAGAATATCGTCGTCATCATTCACTGCCCCTGCCACCATGCCAAAGAACTTCGCGCCAGCTCTCGTTCCGAGGAGTTTCATGCCGGATGCGCCACCGAAGACGTTCGTTCCGTCTGTAAGATCAAGGTATCGCTCGGCCTTCACCGGAGTGATGCGTTCTTTCGTATCGGTCATCACGGCAAGGTGATTGCGATGACGGAAGACAACATAGTACTCACCAAAAGTGATGTTGGTGATCGTGATCGGCTCGAAGGTCGTGGGGTCGATTACATAACCATTCGCAGAGATCAAGCACGTGCGGTAGTACGTCGTCCCCCCGGTAAGCTCAGATCGGAATTCAACAAGCATCCAGTCTACAACACTGTCGGGCATTGAAGTAACGAGAAGTGAGCTGCTGATGGCATCCAACGTGAAAGGATACTCTCGAGGAGGAGTTGCCGGTACAAGGTTTCGCTGTCGGAGATCGGTTCCCATGATCGGTACGGCATTCTCACCATACGAGCGCATTGCGCCTTCGAGCAGCAAACGTGCGCGAAGCACATAAAAAGGACTCGATGAAGCAAGACCAATGGCAAAGTCACCACTATTCGCAATGTTCGAAGCTGCTGAGAACCGCCAAATCGAATCTCGTTGTGTTGGGATCGTTGACGATGGCTCCGGTACGTATCGATCTCCAACATATCGAAGGAGCACAAGAGAGTCTTCAAAGGGCACAAGCGCGGGAATCGTTTCGACGATTGAAGCAGGCTCGAGTCCCTGGATTTGCAAGGTTCTCCATGCATATCCGAAGCGAAGCACGTAGGCCATATCTGGTACGATCGCATTTGTCGAGTCAAAAACGGCAAGTTGGTAGAATCGTAGAACCTTATCGGTGCCTGCTGCCATTGGCAATGGGACCGTGATGGGCTTCGACCGTAACGAAACAGTCCGCGCCGCGCCTTGCTCAGCGGCCGAAGAAAATCCGACAGTGGAGTGCAGGCTATTCATCACATACGTTCTACTTGCCGTGATATTCGTTCGAACGAGCGTGCCATTTACTTCAGGCCACATTCCAACAAACGCCGGATCGTTTTGGGAGGTGAGAATAAGTGCATTACTGTTCGCAGTGTCTTCGGTGAAAATGTGCCCTCGAAGTAACAAGCTGTCGTTGACAGTAACATTCCATGGAAGCTGCAGTCCGCCTACGTCCTCTTGCAAGAGCACACGAAGTGGACGCGCATCCGTAGGAAGTTCGGCTCCACCAACAATGTAATTGCTGCCATAGTATCGCACATTGTAGCGTGCATCGCGAAGCGCAGCAGTGGCAAGTGCTCCGTTATCACTACGCCATATCCACGCATCATCGAGCAATGTGAAGTTGCCGGGAGTCGTGTTCGCAAGTGTCCCTCGTTGCAGATCCAGTCGCCCGGCCACCTTGAACCCTCCTGAAGCAATCACATTTACATTTGATGTGTTGTTGATCTCCAGGATGGCAAATCGCCCGTCGCCTGATAGGTCTTGCGGTGTTGTACCATTCAGCTCCATCGTCCCTACACGTCTGCCCGGATTGATATTTCCACTGTGCTTCACGCTTCCGTGAGCTTGAATCCGCGACGTTGGTTCGAGATCGAAGACCACTTGAGCATTGTTGCTTGTAAAACTTTGTAGCGATACCACCGGACGACTTGCGTCGGGCATGCGCTTCACCGAAGTGCCTTCGAAGTAGAGATCCTGATACGAAATGTGAGCGACGAGTTGAGAATCGTTCGAACCACTACGAGTGTATTCAACACGACCCAGGATTGTGTCCTGCTTGATGATCGCGTCGCCAACTATGCGCAACGTTCCGGTATTGTAGATTCTCCCATTACTATTGAGCGTACTTGGAATGGGCTGGGCAAGGAGCATCAACGGCAGCAGGGTGGCAAGGCACAGTACAGTAAGCAACCGATATCGTGGGACGCAGATCATCAGTTCGAACCTACTTGAAGGATACCACCGTTGAAGACCGTGGCGTCTGCTCCGATCAAAAGATTGGGCACGGTATAGGATGCGCCTGGATAGATCAGCAATCCGGCATCGAGATTAGCCACAGTCACATCGAGCGCGGTAAAGGGAACGAGTGAAGGCGCAACACGATTCTGAGTAAAGAGTACTCCGGTTGTACGCTTGAGTGAGAATGTGTTGAAAGTGTTCGTGTAACCGATGAGGAGCGATGTGCTTGGAACATCTGCGAGCGTGACAGCTCTAGCCATTGTGTCGGGGAATGCTTCAAGTATTGCATAGTTGTCGTTCGCCCGTACATAGCCCACATGGACGGTGAAGCCACTAATACTCACACGATCTTTCGGATCTGGTTCACGTCCTTCGTCCCATGTTGCAGGGTTCGACCAACGACCGCTGGCAATTGCTTTCAGGATGTCGCGACTTCCACGCATCAACAGATCGTGTCCACTATCTACTCTGCGTTCCGTTGGGTCGATGCTCGACAATCGCCCGAGCTCAATCCATCCAAAGGAACGTGCATCGGCAACTTGACTTCTGCTATAGGTTGAACCCGGCTGCGGTAGCATCTTGCGTACGTCTGTTGTGAGTGGGCCTTTTGCGTCAAAGAATCGCAAGAGATCTTCGGAAACATCAACGCCCCATGTGGCAGGTATATCCGCTTGTTTGTAGCCGGCTCGTACGAGTGCTGTCCAAACACCATTGTACCGTACGTTGATCTTTCGTTGGATGTCCGACGTAAGATCGTAGCTCGTTGGATTGGTAACCGGTCGTACCTCCAGCGTTATGTCTTGTGGTAGCTTTTCAAACGTCATCCTCGTTTGCTCGTTGTTGAATACGTAGAGATCGCCAGTGGAGCCACTGCGCAGGTCTCGCTGCATCGTTCCCACGACTTCTGTGAAACCTGTGTATTGAGCAGCACCGGTTGTCATCGAGAGCATCGATGTACCAACGTCTAGGTTTTCGTCGTTCACGGAGAGTGACGAGACAAGGTAGACATCGCCATTCACTGTTTTGACGGAACGACCCGTTCGCAGATGTCCGTATGCGTTTGTTGCAACGGTACTTTGAATCACTTGTGGTGTGGGTGCATTGAAGTTCACGAGTGACGTTGGGTCGAAGCGAACGTTCGTACGCAGAGCGAACGAATTCGCATAGTCGCCCAGCACATACAACTGCGCGTTCTGTCCTAGCGAAAGCTTTGCTGCTGCCGACGGACCTACCGTTAACCGCGCTCCAGAACCTATTGTTGTTGTATCTGCATTGTCGGTTGCAATGAACTCGCCGTCGTTGACCGTAAGGTTGGCGTTCAGCAAGCTTGTTCCAACTCCGGTTGCAAGCATGCCACCAGAATCGATGGTCACAGGCGCAGAGGTCAAACTATTCGTGCCCCAAAACATTGAGCCCTGAACGAGCATCGGTGCAGAGGCATCGCTATAGAACGATCTACTCATGCGGACTTCGTCGTACCTGCGAACTTCTTTCGGTCCGTTCAGAATCGTGAGATTATCATA
>JBBRES010000141.1:0-6622 GCA_038202665.1 Kapaibacterium sp. (SeqCode)
GGCCGTTTCCAGTTCTCAAGCGAAAAGGCATACAGCGTCAAGAACTTGACGCCCAGTTGCGACGAGACCTTGACGATGTCGCGAACCGATTCCATGCCTTCCTTATGACCCTCAATACGCGGTCTCCCGCGCTCTTGAGCCCAACGTCCGTTCCCGTCCATGATCACTGCGATATGGCGAGGTATTCGGCCTGTTGAACGTAAGGTCGACTGAATCGATCGATCGTCAGGTTGAAGTTGCTCTTCAGCCCAGGTCACTCGTCCTCCTAGCATGCTTTTTGAACCTGCAAATGTACGGAGATGGGGTGGATTGGCCGTCGACCGTCGCGCTAAGTTTGTTTTGTGCATAGGGTTTCGTATGTTTGCCCTTCGCACCTCGCATTCGGTACCCAAGTGGTATACCTACGCGAGTACGTCAAAAAGATTGTACGGTCACAACGCTGATCGAGGACCACTTGAACGTAACAAAAGCAGATATCGTAGACAAGATTGCCAACGAAACCGGCCTTACAAAGCTGGAGACGAAGGCCGTCGTAGATGGTCTCTTGTTGAGTATCATTGAAGCCTTGGCAGACGGCAAGCGCATCGAGCTTCGTGGATTTGGCGTTTTCAGTGTCAAAAGTCGCAAGCCTCGCATGGCACGCAACCCGCGCACAGGAGATCCGGTGCCACTCGAAGAGCGATTCATACCAACGTTCAAGGTGTCGTCAGAATTTCAAGAGAAGGTGCACACCACGTTACGTGGAGTGACGCCTCTTCAGCCGAAGCCCAACGTCATTTGATGATGAGGAGTACCACGTTCATTGCCTTGTGGGTCACGGTTGGAGTACTCCTGATAGCAGGCACGTCCTATGGCATCAACACAATGTTGGTGCAACAGGCAGTAGAAGCAGGAAAACCAAAGGCCGATAGTATCGCGGCCGCACAACATGCAACGTCTGCCCCTGAGGAAGACCCTCAAGAGGCCGCACGTCGCAAGCAGCTCTTGACGTTGCTTGACACCGTCGAGACAAAGCTGCGGGCAACGCCAACAGACAGCATGCTGGTGATATCGGCAGCCAATCTCGCCTACGACCTAGGCGATTTTGAAAATGCCGCGCGACACTACAGAACGTTCCTTGAGAAGATCGATCCGAAGAATGCCCAGGTCACCATCGACTATGGCTTCGTTCTCTTTCAGCTTGGAAAGGTGGACGAAGGAATTGCGAAGGTGGAAGGGGTAGTGAAGAGTCAGCCAACGAATCAAACGGCGCTCTTCAATCTTGGGATCATGCACATTCGATCCAACAAGCCGGAATCGGCACTTGAGTGGATGAAACGCTGTGAGAAAGCGAATCCAACGTCAGACGTTGGAAAGCGCGCAGCAGCAGTCATCAAGACATTGCAGCAATCATCATAATTTCCAAACAACACTAGCGAGGTTACCATGCCATGTGGAAAAAAACGGAAGCGCCATAAAATGGCCACGCACAAGCGCAAGAAGCGCTTGCGTAAGAACCGTCACAAAAAGAAGAAGTAAGTCTTACCGGGCGCCCAATGCGGGCGCCCGTTCTTTTTATGTGGCCGTGATGCTTTGATCATCGCGCCAACGTTCGTCCCCTCCCCCCCTCCTCCTTATTCAGTCACTCGCATGACCCTTGGCATCCTTGCCGCCATCGTCACACTTTGCTCATGGAGCGTGGGAACGATGGTGTTTCTTCAGGCCGCTCGGCGAATCCATCCGGCTTTGCTCAACAAGACGCGCCTTGCGCTTGCTGTTGTCGCCAGCGCGGTGTTGGCCTGTGTGACGGCTGGCATGTGGCCATGGGAATTGTTCACGGGCGCCACGCGTGCACAGTGGCTGTGGCTTGGTTTGTCCGGTTTTGTAGGACTCTCGCTCGGCGATTATTTCGGATTCACAAGTCTGCGCATTCTTGGCGCACGACGTCAGTCTATTGTAGGGACCGTTGCGCCTGCAGCGGCCATGCTCAGTGGTTGGTCGTTTCTCGGTGAGTCGATGTCTGTGCTCGGCATCATCGGCATGATGATAAGCGTTGGTGGTGTGATGTGGTCTATGGCCAGCGTGCAGGAGCGCAATGCTGTGCAGCGCGACGGATACGGCTCGTTCGCAAGGGGTGTGACGTTTGCGATATGCGGCGCTCTTTGTCAAGGTCTTGGTCTCGTTCTCGCAAAGCTCGGCCTGCACGCGCCCGATGCGCCAACGCTGTCTCCATTTCACGCAACGTTCATGCGCATGTCTGCCGGATTTGGCGCGCTTGTCCTGACAGATATGTTTGGGCGCAACGCACACAGTAACATGCGCGATGCATTTCGTGATAAGGTGGGCGTTCGCTACATGCTCTTAGGCGTTCTCTTCGGTCCGGTGATCGGCGTTACAGCATCTCTCATCGCCGCCCAAAACATTCCCGTCGGCATCGCCCAAACCATCTTCTCGTTAGTGCCCTTCGTCGTGATTGGCATCGTGGCCGTCAAGTATCGCGAACGCATTCAGCCCCAAGTGCTCCTCGGTGCAGCGGTCGCTGTGGTGGGAGTGCTTATGCTGGTGTGGAGCCAGTAGCGTAAGTGAGAAGTGAGTAAAGTGAGAAGTGAGAAGTGAGAAGTGAGTAAAGTGAGAAGTGACAAGTGACGAGTGAGAAGTCAAGTGAGAAGTGAGAGTGAGGAGTGAGAAGTCAAGTGAGGAGTGAGAAGTGAGTAAAGTGACAAGTGACAAGTGAGAAGTGAGAAGTCAAGTGAGAAGTGAGAAGTGAGAAGTGATGTGCAGATATATGTGTTGCACGAAGATGAATCAGTGTTGTACAGCTTCGGCCCAAAAGGCTCCTTCGCTCATTGCTCCGGGGTCTATCGTTTCCACGAGGGTGCGGAAGGTGTTCTTGGCGTCATCGCCAACAACAAGATTGGGCCATTGCTCTGCCATTGTTTCTGGGTCGACGGTTGAGAGCATGTCCATAAAGGCCTGCATGCTGAGCAGCATGTGGCCGACGCTACTGTTCATGTACTGCATGGAGAAAAATCCCCAGTCGCGATCCAAAACCACAACCACTCCATCGGCGCGCTCATCGATGCATATCACATTGTCATCTTCCGTGGCACCAATGCGCCAGTAGGCATTGAAGTATCGCACGTACTCTTCATCATCGGCGGAATCCACGAGCCCTTCCGCCTCCACAAGCCTTTCAATCTTGTCATCAAACGACAAGAATGGTTCTGCCTCTTCTGGCAGACCGAGCTTACTGAGCACGCTGGCGCTTGAAGACGGAATCATCAACTCGCGAACATTTTCCTTGTCGTAGGGACGCAAGGGTTCGCCCTGCCAGGCACGTTGTAGCTCGCCAACGTTTGGCACTTCCATGGGAGCTTGCGCTCCGAGCACAGCATAGAGGTAGCGCGAAGTCGTGTAGGTCATGTGCGCCATGTAGAGCTGATCGACGACGTCGGAGTCCTCCGGATATCGTTCCGCGGCTTCTATCGCAAGATCGCGTGCGGTGAGCAGTTTCATCGACGTAGCTGCATCGAAGGAAGCCATCGCCTCTGGCTCATCTAAGATTTCCGGAACGCCAACGGATGTTAAGAGATTACGAACCTCGTCGACGTATGCTTGTGCTGATTTTTCCATGCGCGAAAATAGAACTTTGTCCGACACTCAGAGGACTTCGATCGAAAGAAGAGGACGCGTATGACGCGCGGAGCTGCGATGTACGGCACGCGACACGAAGGCGTGTGGCATTGGAGTATCACAAAAAAAAGACCTTGATTACGGTGTGTACACACTGTGAATCAAGGTCCATTACTTTGTTTCGTTGGCGTCACATGCATTCGCATGACACGCCGCCACTGCTTGCTTACTTCGCTATTGCTGTGCTCCGGCGTTCGCGGATTACCGTCACCTTGATCTGACCAGGATATTCCATTTCGTTCTCGATGCGCACGGCAATGTCGTTTGCGAGTTGGTCTGCGCGTAAGTCGTCGATGCGGTCTGGTTCGATCATGACGCGAATCTCACGACCCGCCTGAATGGCAAACGTCTTCAACACACCATCGTAGGACGTAGCGATTTCTTCGAGCTTTTGTAGGCGCTTGATGTAGTTCTCGAGCGACTCACGACGTGCACCCGGGCGTGCACCACTGATGGAGTCGGCGGATTGCACGAGGACAGCAATCGGAGATTCCATTTCGATATCGTCGTGGTGAGCACCGATAGCATTCACGATCAACGGATGCTCTTTGTACTTCTTTGCTAACTCCATCCCAAGCAAGGCGTGCGGTCCTTCGATGTCGCGGTCCACACACTTGCCGATATCGTGCAGCAGACCTGCGCGCTTGGCCAGATTCACGTCCAGACCCAACTCGTTCGCCATGATGCCAGCCAAATAGCCAACTTCAATACTGTGATTCAGCAGGTTCTGTCCGTACGACGAACGATACTTCATACGACCCACATAGCGGATCAGCTCAGGGTGCACGTTATGAATTCCAAGTTCCATGAGGGCGTTCTCGCCAACGCGGATGATCTCTTCTTCGAGTTCCTTCTTCACCTTCTCTACAACTTCTTCGATACGTGCCGGGTGAATACGTCCGTCCACCATCAGGCGCTCGAGCGATACTCGTGCAACTTCACGGCGGAAGGCATCAAAGCCCGAAATCACAACTGCTTCTGGTGTATCGTCGATGATCAAGTCGATGCCTGTTGCGGCTTCGAAGGCGCGAATGTTTCGGCCTTCGCGACCAATGATCCGACCTTTCATTTCTTCTGATTGGATGTTGACCACCGACACAGTATTCTCTACTGAGTGGTCCGATGCCGTGCGCTGAATTGCCTGCAGCACGATACGCTGAGCTTCTTTGCGGGCGTTGAGTTTTGCTTCATCGCGCACGTCCTTGACAAGCTGCGCGGCCGCGGCCTTGGCCTCGTTCACCATGTTGTCCATCAGGAACGTGCGAGCATCGTCGCGACTCATTCCCGTGATACGCTCAAGGCGGACGTTCTGCTCTTCGACGAGGACGTCGATTTCCTTCACCTTTACGTCAACCGACGAAGCTTTCTTCGCCAGCTCCCCTTCGACCGATGCCAATTGCTTTTCTTTCTTGGCAATCACTTCGAACTTTTGCTCAAGTCCCTCTTCGCGCTTCTTGATCTCTTTTTCAAAGGTCTTCAGCTTTGCCGTCTTCGTGTCCATCTCGGCCTCTGTCTGCCGACGGATTTTTTGCGCCTCTTCTTTGGCCTCGAGCAGCTTTTCTTTCTTGATGGAGTTCGCTTCTTTGGTTGCTTCGTCTGCAAGCGATTTCGACTTAGACTCCGCTTGGGCGAGCGTTGCCGCCGCGAGCTTTTTGCCGCTCATATAGGTAACGAGGAAGCCGATCACAGCTATCGCTGCGCCGACCACTACTGCGAGGATCATTGGGTCCATTATCTCTACTCCTTGTTAAAAGGAGCCGCATCCCACTATCGCCCGGGAGTAACCCCGTGAACGGTCTCTAAAAGAACCTAGGTTTTACGCACGGTGGGAATCATCCTGCCTAGCGCTGACTTCCAATGATCCGGTTCAGTCGGCACCGAGCTCCGACCTCGGATTCTCTTCTTGCGAAAAGTAAGGCCTGCCATTGCTAACCAGAGCCTGAAACCCTGTAAAGATCAATTTGTAAGGTTCTTTATCAAGCGTGCGACAACGATAGCAGAATGCGGCTGTAGTTGTAGCTGGACGACTCAATGAACGAAGGCGATGAGGTAGGGTGGAAAGGTGTCACGGTAAAGGCTGCTTCCAGGCACGCTCAAGGTACTGTCCCATTTTGTCCAGTTCCTCTGTTACGTAGTGCAGGTCTTTTGAATTCTGCTCTTGTACGTCGTGATAGCGTTCGGCAATGTTCAAGGCAGCTAACAAAGCAAGCGTTGGCGTTGATTGTTCGCGCAACGTTTGCTGAAGCTGCTGAATCTGGAGATTTACTTCCCGGACAGACTTCTTGATCTTCTCTTCGTTGTCTCCACGAAGAGTAAGGTCTTTTCCACCGATATGTACTCGTATCGCTTTCGACATTTGGGCCGCTCAGCGTTGTCGATGACTTGTTTGTATCAATTTACAAAAGTTCGGCCAGCTTCTGTGCAACCAGATCGATGCGATCTGCAAGTGCCTTGGCCTCTTCTTCTGTCATATACGGCGTAACCGCCTTGCTCCCTGCCGCCATGCCAAAGAGTGGTACCTGACCCTCCATCGAAGGGTCTTCTAGGTAGGCCACGCCGGCTGCGCGGTACTTGTTCACCACGGACATGGTGCGCTCGAGTTCGGCCCGAAGCTCTGCATGCGACTCTTCCAACTCTGCGATGCGCTCCTGCGCTTCTGCATACCGCTGGGCCACCACGTCAAGCTCGTCCACGCGCGCGCGCAACGCCTCGCGCTCCAGAATCACCTGCTCCACGTCCGCATGCGGCTGAGCATGCACGGACTGACGTGACTCCTGCTCCATGAGCATCACCACACGCAATTCCTGCAACGCCGTCGTTCGCGACTCAAGTTCTACGCGCATCTGCATCAACTGCAATGTCAACTCCGCCACTTCTTCCTGCGTCGCCACATCACGGTGAAGTTGACTCGCTACTTCTAAATCCTCACTTCTCACTTGACTTCTCACTT
>JBBRES010000142.1:0-6587 GCA_038202665.1 Kapaibacterium sp. (SeqCode)
ACTTGATTCAAGAACTTTCCATACATCCCTTCCACCGTCAACGTCACTCCCTTTGTAAGCTTGATGTCTGCACCAAGTGTAGATCTCCATACCTGCGGCATGCGGAACGATGGGTCGGTGATGTTGATCGCAGAAGTGGAAATCGTACCTGGATATCCGGGGTCTCCGGCTTTTGGAGGATTGAGTGGGTCTACATTCCACGAGATAGGTTCACGTGTTACGGGATCGACGATCACATTGGGTGAGTTACTTCCGCCGAGCGCACCGCGGTAAATGTCCATTCCAGTATTCGAATACTGATTGGCGAGCCACACAGCCGCCACACGACCTGTGAAGACGCCCGTTCCTCCACGGATCTGAAAGGTCCGATCTCCACTCACGTCCCAGTTGAATCCAGCTCGTGGCGAAAAGAGAAACTGTGCCGAGGGAACTGTACTGGTATTCTTCCCGGCAAACCGTTGTGCGAATGTTGGGTTTTCATACGGAGTAGAGAGCATGATGGGCACATCAACGCGCAAACCATACGTGACGCGAAGTGCCGGTTCAATCTGCCATTCATCCATAGCATACAATCCAGTTTGCACCATGCTCCACGCGGCGCGCGGCTGTGGGTTGCTTCCTGCAACGGCTGCGTTCGCCCAGCTCACGCGATACCAATTGGCCGTGCTGTCTGCAAACGAGGCCACACTTGGATATTGATACGATCCGTAATAGTCTGTCATAAACAGATTGTTGAAGAAACTCAACTCGTTGTGCGTGCCGAGTGTGAACGTATGATCGTCGAGGAAAACGTTGAAGTCATTCGTGAACGCCACTTGCTTTTGATCGAGTGCATTGGCTTGTGAATTGCGTTCCGGTCCTAGGACGACGTTCAGGTTCGAACCCACGGTTACCTGAATCTGTGGGAACGGGGTAGGCGACAGAAGTCGATTGTCACTCGTCTGCGTGTACGACATGCGCATTTCGTTTGCCATGTTCCCACCGAACATGCTATTCCATTGCAAGACGGTCTGATTGTTGACGCTTTGAAACGTATTCGCCTGGCTCGAGAGCGAGAACGACGTGTTCGTACGGAGTACGTTACGATCAAGGATGGCATTTGTGAAGTTGTGTCTGATCTGGATTTTGTTTGATTCGTCGATGTTCCAGTCCAGTCTGCCTATCACATTGATCGAATTGTTTCGAGCAACGAAGGTTGAGTATGTGCCAGGATCGTATCCGTACTGCACCTTTGAAATGCGAATGATCTCGTCGAGCGTTTGTGTTGAGACGGGGAAATTGTTGAGGGCATTCGGATCGTTGAGGCCAATCTGAACGGGCTGATCTCGAAGGCGGGCTTCTGCCGTGATGTGGAACAAAAGCTTGTTCTTAATGATGGGTCCGCCAAGGCGACCACCAAATTGCAAGTCTTTGAACTGATCAAACTTCGTGCGATTTGCGTCGGGACTTAGTCCAACAAGGTCTTCATTCCTACCGAAGAAGAACACCGAACCTCGAAAGTCGTTCGTGCCACCCTTTGTAATCGCATTAATCAAGCCGCCTGTAAAACCACTTTGTCGAACATCATAGGGCGAGACATTTACGCGAAGTTCTTCGATGGCATCCAAGGAAAGAAAATTGGCGTTTGCTTGGCCACCGGATGTTCCAGAATTGGAGAGAGCGAACATGTCGTTTGCGACGGCTCCGTCGATCTGGATGTTATTGAACCGGGAGTTCACCCCCGCGATACTGATCGCTTGAAGCTGATCGTTCCCCGCCGACTGCACCTGGTTTGCATACGGGTTGATGCGGGCCATGTCAGAAATGCTGCGATTGATCGTTGGTGCCAAGGCAATAGTTTGCGAATTGATAACACTGCCGGAACCCATTTTTGCTTTGTCGAACGTGTCATCTACGCCTGCCGTAATCACAACTTCCTTTGTTGTGGCCGAAACAAGGTCGAGCTCGAAATCTAGTGTAAACGTCTCTCCAAGGGAGATTGCGATGTTTGAACGTGTGACGGTTTTATACCCGACAAATGAAACAGCAACGGTGTATGGGCCACCGCCACGCATACCACGAATTGTGAACCGACCGTTACTGCGAACAATAGCGCCATAGACGGCGCCTGTAGGCTCGTGCGTGGCACGGACGGTTGCGCCGGAGAGGTTTGTCAACGATTTGTCTGTACGGGTCCTTACGAGACCGCTCAGTGAACCTGTTGTAACACCTTGCGCGCATAGCTCCGCAGTGAAAGCAACGAACATCAGACAGAGGACGAGGGGTATCAAGCGAGCCATGACGTTCCGGGACTGTGGGAGTCGGCGTTGTATGCCAAGGCTGCAAAAGTACGGAACGAACCAATGTAGGGTGCTACTACTTTGGCGTCGCGGAGGTTGTATTTAGGTATTCATGAATACGCTGGGTTGGCGTAAGTCCAAACTTTTTCCGCAGCCGTTCCCGATGCTTTTCAACACTCCGAGTACTACAGCCCATAATGGAGGCCACGTCTTTTGACGTCATTGGGAGGCGCAGGAATGCGCATACCCGAAGCTCAGTTTCGGTGAGATCCGGATGACGGGCACTCAGTTTCGTGAGAAACCCCCCGTGGATCTGGTCGAAATACGTCATGAAATCGTTCCAAGACGACTCGTTATGTTCCAGACTATCGATCGTATGAACAATGCGCCGTAGGGAAACATGAATATCGCCGGTGGTCTGCTCGCCAAGGCGATGCAGTTCCCTTCGAAGTCCTTGTATGAATTCCGAACGCTTGAGGTCGCGAAGCACAAGTTGTCGTGTGTAGTCAGCGATGTTCGAACTGTAGGCATGCGCTGTCGCTGGTGCCTGTTGTGCTCCTGTCATGATACTTCTCCCAGGCGTTGAACTGCCAACATGATTCTTATACAGCACGGAGACGAACTCCTTCCATATCAACCGAGATTGTTCCGTCCATGACCAGACGTTGCAGGTATGTTTCCAACAGTGGTAGCGGACAACCAACCATTTCAACAAGGACATCTTCCGGTACAGCAACTGAGGCGAGATCGTGATCCATCCCGTACATCGTGGCGACTGCCGATAGTATGTATTCAACGTGGGCACGAAGCGACGATCCACTGCAAGAGTCTTGAAGTGATTGGGCGAAATGTTGTCGTTTGGAAAGGCAGACCGAAAGGGCAATGAATAGGTCTGGACTCTGCATCACCAGTTGCATGAAATGCTCTCTGCTCATAACGCGAAGTGTTGTTTGCGTGAGAGTCATTGCGCGTACAGAGTGCGTCGCATCTAAGGTGGAGTTCACGCGAATTCCAAACACGTCGCCACGCTTACAAAGCGAAACCAAGTGTCCATCGTGAGAATGGTCGCCTTTTAACTCGATCACGGCACCGTCCGTGATCACGTACACAAACAACGCCTGGTCGCTCTCCGTAAAGAGCTTGGTGAATTGGTGCACGTGGACTTCTGGCTGATCTTTGAAAATCGTGAGCCAGATTGATTCTGTATCGGTCTGTTGATTGCTTGCGTGTAACACGGGAGCAAACTAGAGAGGCTGCACCTGGACCACCATGATTTTTGTCAGGTGCGCAAAGATCACTCCGACAGATTGGCGACTCGAATCAATGCTGTTACATTCTTGATGCGAATGTTCGTGCCTTCTGTTTCGATGATGTGCAGATGCTTGAATTCGCTGAGCATGCGAATAACACTCTCGGTGGCCGTTCCTACAACATCGGCGAGTTCTTCACGCGTAAGGTGGATCGAAATCGTTTCACCATCAGCTTCGTAACCAAATGTCTCCTTGAGAACGAGGAGCGCCTCTGCCACGCGTTCCTTGACGCTCTTTTGTGCTAGTTCCACCACACGGCGTTCCGATTCTTCTAGCTCGTGCGACATAAGCTGCATGATGTTCATTGTGAGCGAAGGGTTCGCTCGGATGAGGCGAAAGATTGATTCTCTAGGAACTCGGCAAACCTGCGTGGGCTCGAGAGCAACTGCGCTTACGTTCAATTGTTCGCCGCTCACCAGTGCTGTGTACCCAATGGTATCTCCACCTGTTGCAAAGCGAATGATCGTCTCGCGTCCGTTCGGACCCATGCGAGTAATCTTGATCTTTCCATCGTGTATGCAATACAAGCCATCCGAATAGCTGCCTTCGTGAAATATTGGCTCAGAACGCTCATATAACCGGCACGACTTCTCAAAACTCAACGATTCTAAATCAGTTGAATTCAGCGCATTGAAAATGGACTGATCCATGGAGGAGCAAGCGCCACACTGCGGGGAAAGATCTCGGTGAGCAATCATGCTGTAAACTTACGAAGCATTAACCCCACAACGGCACCCACGCCGCCTACCCCTATATTTGCATATGGACAGCATCACATCGGGCAACTCAGCGGCCTCCTCCGCTTTGAACCTTGCCTCCTTACTAGACCTGAGCTCGCGCATTTCCGAAACAGACTCCGTAGAACGAATTCTGAATGCGGCACTGCTCTCTGTGATGGGCAAACTGCGTATACGCAAGGCCTGTGTGCTCCTGCGTGACGGCGATGCATTCGTGGTTTCACATGCCAAAGGTGTTCCGCTCTTCTCGGTCCCATACTTTGAGGTCGAAGAACGCTTGAAGGTGACGCCCGAGCTCGCTGGGGGATCTGAACTACTCCTGCACGGAGTAACGTGGCTCGTGCCGCTGGTTTGTCAGCACGAAAACATGGGCGTGCTGGCCTTTGGTCCAACAATGGGTGATGGAGAATTGGATGAAGATGGCGTTGTGTATGTAGACTTGCTACGAACCATGACCGGAATCGCCGTCCATAACGTGCGCACCGTTCAGTCGCTTGTGCAAGCACAGCGTGATCTGCAGTCACAAACACTGATGGTGACAACGTTGTTCGAGAGTGCTCGGGATTTTACGGCCGCAACAAACGTCAATGAGATTCTGCGCATTCTGACCTTCCGTCTGATGGGTCAACTGATGATCAGCAGTTTCGTGATCTGGCTTGAAGAACCAATCGATGGCGATCATCTGATTGTGAACCGACGTGGAGCCATGCATTTAGAGGGCGTTCAAGATGCCCTTCAGTCGGTGGACGTTCCGGTTCGCACGTTGGAGCTTGACGAGCGGTCGCCCATACGTCCGGCCTTCGAATCGCACCGCATCGCCGCCGCAACGCCCATGACGGTGCAAACCAAGCGCAAGGGCGTGCTAGCCGTATGTGAGAAGCTCGATGGGAAGCCGTTCTCGGCTGAAGAGTTGCGGTTCTTGGAGTCGATTGGGAATGCGGCAATGATCGGATTGGAGAACGACCGATTGTTTCGCGAAGAACTGGAGAAACAGCGGTTGGAGAGTGAACTTGATATTGCCGCTAACATTCAGCGTGGACTGCTGCCCATGCATTTGCCGGATACTCCTGGCTTTGAAGTGGCCGCAGACTCTCGTTCGAGCAAGAAGATCAGTGGAGATTACTACGACGTAATCACGTTGGATTCGCACCGCACGTTGTTTGCAATTGCAGATGTTGTTGGTAAAGGAATTCCGGCTGCATTGCTCATGGCAAATGTTCAGGCAGCATTGAATGTGTTGGCGAAACTCGATCTCTCTCTCGCTCAGATCGCAGAGCGTTTGAACAATCTTGTCTGTGATAACACAGAGCCTGATGTGTTCGTGACGATGTTCCTTTGTGTGGCAGATGGCCACGACGGAATTGTGACGTATGTGAATGCCGGTCACAATCCACCCATCGTCGTACGAAGCACGGAACAGGTAGAAGAACTGCGAGAAGGCGGCGTACTGATTGGCGTCATCGAAGACCCGCCTCCATACCGTGAGGGAGTCCTGCGGATGCATCTTGGAGATACGCTTGTGATGTACACCGATGGTGTAACAGAGGCGCAGAAGGAAACGGAAGAATATGGTGAAGAACGACTAGTCGACAGCGCGCGAGCACATTGCATGCGCTCCTCCTCGTCCATGCTCGAAGCTCTTAAAGCCGACGTGGAACGATTTACCGGTACGAATCAATTGGCCGACGATACGTCGATCATGGTTATTCGTCGGATACACCCCTAAGGACAAGTATGAGAACGTATGAACGCGCTTTGGAAATGGCCGCACGAACACATCGTACAGAGATTGCTGGAGGTCCAGCACCCTTTGCTCACTTATCGTACGAACAAGAGTTGCAGATCAAACGGCGTGCAGCTGCGGAGTTTCTTGGCTCCATGAGCGAAGTAGCTCCTGCATCGATGCAGTTGTTGCCGCTTGTAGAGGCACCCATGCCACGAGCGTATCGCACCACGTCACGGCGCCGAGTGTGGCACGAACGAAAGACTGTGCGGTTGGTGCATGGCGATGGCTCTACTGCAGACGCGGCGCTCAGTAATGCGCTTGAGCCGAAGTCGCACTTAGATGCGTATGGTGCAATCGAGCGACACCTGAACAACGTCATGTCGCCACTTGGCAGCGCCATGAATCACGTGATCGTTCGTGGCACCTACGAGGAGCACGTGCTCATTCTGAATGTTCGACATCTTGATGCCGAGGTAATCCGTGCCGCTCGAAGATGCATCACCGCTGCCCAAGTGGCTTGTCCGATCATCACATC
>JBBRES010000143.1:0-6521 GCA_038202665.1 Kapaibacterium sp. (SeqCode)
GACTTCGTACATCGCTCCTCTTGCAAAGCGAATTAACCACGATCGTGATCGACACGTCCATGGACTTTCGCAAGCAGATGCTCGATTATTCGGTGATGAATATAGATGCTATACTTTACACGCATCACCACTTCGATCATATTGGCGGATTCGATGACATCCGGCCGTATAACTTTCGTGCAAACAAGAACATGCCGGTGTATGCATTGCGTCGCACGATCGACTCGCTACGACAAACGTTTCCATATGCATTCGACGAGCCTGAACAGCTTGGTGGTGGCGTTCCGATGATTGATGTGATCGAGATAGACCATGAGCCGTTCGTGATTGGCGACATCACGATTCAACCGATTCCACTTCTGCATGGGTCGCTGCGTGTGAACGGCTACCGGATTGGATCTTTTGCCTACTGCACCGATACGAATGCAATTCCACCCACATCTATGGAACTGCTGGCTGGCGTCGAAGTTTTGATCTTGGATGGGCTCCGTCCTCAGCCACATCCGACGCACTTCACGGTGGACGAGGCCGTTGTGGTGGCAAGTGAACTCCGCCCTCGCATCACCTACCTTACTCACATCGCTCACCAGATTAAGCACGATGTGGTAGAAGCAACACTTCCAGATCACGTTCGGTTAGCATTCGACGGACTTCAGATCACACTGTAAGAAAAAAAAACCCAGTATTGCTACTGGGCTTTGCTCGTTGGGAATCGGGGGTTGACGATCCCTTCACGTGCATGGGGTGTCTGTTTTAGGTTGGGCTGTAAAGGGGGGGCCTCATTCGTCGGTATAGACGTGCGAAACTAAAAACTGTTACAGTTTTTTAAGTTTCCATCACGTCAAAAAGAAGGATGTCTACCGAGACATCCTTCTAAGTTCATGACATACAATCGTTTCAGGGGTTTTCCACAAACTGATCCCCATCACGCTCCGTCCCCTGGTCATGTCCCAGATCTGGTGCTGTTTCAGAGGTCGGCTCGGGATCTGGAATTGATTCGGGCTCCGGTTCCACTTCCCAGTACGCGCCGGAATTAGCTTCTTCGTCGAACTTCGCCTCCATCTGCTGCTCTTCCATGATGACGGCTAGTTGCTTGCGAAGCGTTTTGTGATCCGTTTTTACGGAGTATGAATCATCTGTTTCGATGAACGTCGTGGTCGTTTTTAGAAGATCATCTATCTCGCGCAGCTTGGGTAGATCGGACATAGAGTTCAACCCAAAGATCCGCATAAACTCGTCTGTCGTGCCATACAGCAATGGCTTGCCGATAGCCTCTGACCTGCCAACAATCGTAACGAGAAGCTTTTCGACAAGAGAGTTCACCACCTCGCCACTGTTCACTCCACGAATTGCCTCGATTTCTGCTTTCGTGATGGGTTGTCGATAGGCAACAATGGCAAGTGTCTCAAGAGCCGCTTGCGTAAGACGTTTACGATTCTTCGCCTTTAGTAGTCGCTGGACGAGCTGACCATGTTGAGGAGTCGTGGCAAACTGGAAACCACCTGCGATCTTCACAATACGAAACGGTCGATCTGTTTTCTCCAGCTCGTCGTTGATCTCGTCAACCAACTCATCGAAGTATCCTGTTTGTACTTCAAACACAGGACGTGGTGCAACGGGTTCAGGAAGTGCATCTCCGTCGAGAGGGAGTTGTTGCTGGCCTGGTATCTCTTGCGTTGGATCTTCTTCAACCAGTACACGCTTAATCGCTCTTGCCGTTAGCGGATCGTCACTTGCAAAGATCAACGATTCCAGTGCACGCGTTTGATCGTAGCGCGACAACGTAAAGAAGTACGGGATGTACAGGTCTGATGGTATGATCTCTTCGATGCTGTCAGTCATGGTGTATTCCCTCTTCTGTCTCACTCAACGGTTCACCGTCAATTTCATCGTTGTTATTGACTATCACAATGTCGTCGAACGAGCCGTCCTGCTGAATGCGGATACGCTGATTCTTTGCGAGTTCGAGTAGTGCCAAAAACGTAACAACAATGTGCATCTTCGTCAGGCCGAGCACCAGCTCAAAGAACCGTATGCTTGGCCGTGCACGCAAGAGGTGCACGATCTCTTCTGACTTCTCTTCCACGGTGATCGGGAATCGCGTGACCACGTGGGCACTCGGTTCGTCTGGAGCACGTTCGATGGCTCTCTTCAATGCCTTGAGAAGGTCGAAGAGCGTGGCGTTTCTGTAGGCACCGTCATTTTGCGCATGGATCTCTTCTGCTTCAAACAACTGTCGATACATCACATAGCGTTGCTCTTCCGCCGCTGTATTCATGCTCTCTGCAGCTTCTTTGTATCGCTTGTATTCGATCAATGCCTTCACGAGCTCTGCACGTGGATCATCTTCTTCGAGGTGTTCACCGGGAATGCCCGTGGGATCTCGAGGGAGAAGCATTTGAGCTTTGATACTCACAAGCGTTGATGCCATAACCACAAACTCACCGGCCAGTTCAAGGTCCAGGAGTTCCATGAGCTTTACGTACTCTAGAAACTCGGCCGAAATCGATGCAATGGGAATGTCGTAGATGTCCAACTCGTCTCTCTTGATAAAGAACAAGAGGAGATCGAGCGGACCTTCGAAATTGCTGAGTTTGACGTTATACATATTGTCTTGGAACACGAGCCGATATGGCCGTTGTTATCTCATACGGAATTGTTCCGGCCCAAGCCGCAACTTCCCGCGCATCAATCCTCTCGATGCGAGCATTCGAATCTTGTTGTTCTCCGATTAACACAACCGGATCGTCAATCGCCACGACGTCTGTCCCAACATCCACCATACATTCATCCATGCATATCGTACCAACGATTGGATACCGCTTGCCACGAATCAAGCACCAGGCAGAACCAGTTAGACCTCGCATGTAGCCATCGCCATATCCTATTGGAATGGTCACAATGGTTGTGTCGCGCTGCGAGATCCAACGACGTCCATAGCTCACAGATTCACCCTGCGCGATCTCTCTCGAGCTCAACACTTTTGTGTGGAGCGAAAGTACCGGACGTAAATCTTGATCGGTGTTCGAATGCGCATAACCATAGAGCGACAACCCCGGTCGGACCATTGTCCACGGCCCGTCCTTCAATTGCCAAATCCCACCCGTATTTGCGGCATGAACGTGAACAAAGCTACGACCTCGGGCGGACAGCTCCGAGACGAGGGTGCCAAATGTGGACAACTGAGCGTACAGGAACTCGCTCCCAGCCTCGTCCGATGTTGCAAAGTGTGTGCAGATACCGTCTAGTGCAAGGTTTGGCAAGGCGGCAAGGGCATCGATGAACGCAGGTGTGTCTTGGGGTGATACACCTTCGCGGTGCATACCGGTGTCGACGTAGATATGTACTGATGCTACGTTTTCTGAGCGACGTGCCGCATCGCTCAGCGCTCTGGCCTGGCCAATGTCGCAGACCACGCTTGCGAACTTGTGCAGAACTACAGCATCTGCCTCTGCTGCGGCAATGGGTGTGAGAATCATGATGGGCTTGTGGACGCCAGCATACCGAAGATGAACACCTTCGTCCACGAACGCAACACCAAGCATATCTACATCGAGGTCTTGGAGATGTCTACTGACGGCAAGCATGCCATGTCCATATGCATTGGCCTTGACCATGGCGAGAACGGCCATGCCAGGCGCTTTGCGGCGAATGGAGGCTAAGTTGTGACCAACGGCGCTTAGGTCGATACGTGCTATGGTACTCCTCATAGATGGATACCCTCCGCGGGATCTACCCACTCAAAAGCACGGCGTATTTCGTCCACCGGCATACCTGCCCCAAGTGCACAGAGCAACTTGATGCGCGCCTTCTGGCCATTCAGATAATCGGCAAATATCACGCCGGCATCATAGAGTCCGCGGCCTGCTCCTTCGTAGGCATACGTATGCTCGATACGTCCAACCGGACATCGTGAAACGAGCACAACGGGGAGTCCATGCTTCACAGCAGTTGCTAACTCATAGAACACAGACGGCGTCACGTTGCCAACACCAAAGGCCTCAACAACAAGTCCTTGCGCCCCTTCCGCCCTACTTAGCCGGATGAGTGTGTCGTCCATCCCTGCATACGACTTCAGCAGGGGCACAAACGATGGCAAGAAGGTTGTTGCAAACACTTCGCGGTGCAATGGGCGACGGGTTAGCAAAACGTGACCTTTTGTGATACGACCAAGAGGACCGAAGTCGAATGAGGCAAAGGTGGAAAGGTCTTCCGTATCCGTTTTCGATGCCTCGCTAGCAGCATTGATGGTGCCACCAAGGATAACAGTTACGCCGCAGCCTCGAAGAATGGGATTGCCGGCTGCATCGATAGCGTCGCGAAGGTTACGAGGGCCGTCCCAGTCGGGCTCGCTCGAATTACGCATGGCGCCAATAACCACTACGGGCTTCTCGGTTGAGACGGTACAATCCAGAAAGTAGGCCGTTTCCTCGAGCGTATCGGTTCCGTGCGTCACCACCACACCGTCCACGTCTGGATCGTCTACATATCGCTGAACGAGACGAGAGATCTCGAGCATGCGAGTTGGGGTGATATGTGGCCCAGGGAATGTGCCGTATTCGTGAACAGACAGGCGGGCTCTATCGCGGATTCCAGGAATCCGTTCAAGGATCTCGCCGCCGGAAAGGCTTGGTACCACACCGCCGAAGTCGGTGTCGAGCTTCGAGGCAATGGTCCCGCCCGTGAAGATCAGGACAACATGGGGATATGTCATAGTGCAAAGATATGACGTCGGCGTACCGTCGTGCCTCTCTCCATGTTATTTTTGAATTCTATGATCACCACACCATCACATTTGCAATCCATTGCCGCATACACTCCGGGAGCTTCTCCCGAACAGGTTAGAGAGCAATACGGATTGACTGATGTGGAGAAACTCGCTTCGAACGAAAATCCACTTGGCCCATCGCCATTGGGGGCTGCGGCTGCACATCTTTCTTTGACGAATGCGCACATCTATGCCGATGGCGGTTTAAAGCTCCGCATGGCGTTGGCAAAGCATCATGGAGTAACGCCAGATCACATTACTGTCCATAATGGAAGTGATGCAATCATCCATCAGATTATGCGAACATTCTTGTCGCCCGGAGATACGGCCCTGTCGTGCAAAGGTGGTTTTGTCAGCTTTGGGATCGCCGTCTCGATGAATGGCAACGAGCCTTCGTTTGTTCCTCTCACGGCTGACTATCGGTTTGACGTTGAAGCGCTTGCCGCTGCCATAACCGATCGTACGAAAATCGTCTACATTCCGAATCCGAATAATCCCACGGGTACGTACATCACGAAGAGCGAGCTTACGTGGCTTCTTGATCGAATTCCAGAGGATCGGATCGTGATACTCGACGAAGCGTATCATGAATACGCGGCAATGTTGAAACCCGAAGACTACCCAGACGCGATCTCGCTCGCCCGTCCGAATGTGATCGCGTTGCGAACGTTTTCCAAGGCATACGGACTGGCAGGACTTCGTATTGGCTATGGCGTTGGACATCCTGATGTGATGCATCACCTGATCAAGACAAAACTGCCGTTCGACCCGAATGCGGTTGGTTGTGCTGCGGCAATGGCTGCATTGGCAGACACTGAGTTTGTGCAACGCACGACGGAGCTCAACGCTCAAGGGCTGGCACTCTTTCATTCGACACTTCGAGAATGTGGATATACGACTTCTTCGAGTGTTGGGAATTTTGTGATGGTTGATTGCGGCAGTGCCGATATGGCAAAGGCATTTCATCACGACTTACTACAACGCGGTTTCATTACACGTCCACTTGCTGGGTTTGGACTGCCACAGTGTGTGCGTATCAGCACCGGCACCACAGCACAGAATGAGCGACTCGCCGCAGTATTGCGTACGATCGCACCGAACTACACCTCACTAATCGCAGAACAGTCATGAGCTCTGAAGCCCAAGATTTCTTGCCCCTCAACGGCACAGACTTCATTGAATTCTATGTTGGGAATGCCAAGCAGGCAGCATACTTCTATCGCACGGCATTTGGTTTCAGCCTCGTGGCCTACGCCGGCCCTGAAACAGGAGTTCGTGACCGAGCATCCTATGTTTTGCAGCAAAACAAAGTTCGCTTGGTGTTCACAACTCCAATGCATCCGGACTCTCCCATCAACGCGCATATCACGAAACATGGAGATGGTGTGAAGATCTTGGCGCTCTGGGTAGATGATGCCTACAAGAGCTACGAGGAAACCATCAAACGAGGTGCGAAGAGCGCGCAAGAACCGACGACGCTCAGCGATGAGTTCGGCGAGGTTCGCCTTGCCGCCATTCACACCTATGGCGAAACCATTCACACCTTTGTAGAACGCAAGAACTACTCGGGTGCGTTTATGCCTGGTTTTGTTGCCATGAACGATGGGTATGCTACAGAGGACACTGGATTACTCTATGTAGACCATTGTGTTGGGAACGTAGAGCTTGGACAAATGGACAAGTGGGTTGCGTTCTACGAAAACACTCTTGGGTTCAAGCTCTTGCTCACGTTCGACGATAAGGACATCAGCAC
>JBBRES010000144.1:0-6475 GCA_038202665.1 Kapaibacterium sp. (SeqCode)
CCAGCTCCGTCTCCGTTGCAGCACAGTGATATCAACTCGAATCGTACATCAGAGAACGCCTGCGGCGTGCGGCACTAAGAGAACGCCGCAGGCGTTCTCTTAGTGCCGCCGTCTCGGCATCATCACCGCCTTCAGTACGGCTTCCTTGCACCTTGCCGACACATCGACGCGATCTCCGTTGCTCATGATCAGAAGTGGCGACTTTCCACGAATGAAGCGACGAACATGTTCCATGTTGACGATGCTGGAGCGATGCACTCGAATGAATCCGTTTGCTGACACAGCGTCCTCGAAATCGCCAATCGTGCGAGAGAGAAGGATCGATGGGTCTTTGGCCATCACCACCCTGCAGTAGTTCCCTTCCGCCTCTACACGAACGATGTTTTCGCTGTGGCGCATTTCGAATCCGTCAAACACCGGCAGTGCGATAACTCCGGTAGAGAACGCCGTTTGTGGTTCTGAGATAGACAGTGCGCTCGGTGTGCTTCGATACCGCACAAGTCGAGATCGTGCCCGTGAGCATGCAGTAGCTATGGATGATTCGCTCAATGGCTTCATCACATAGTGCACAGCCCCGCTTTCGAAGGCTCGAACGGCCTGGTCTGCATCGCGCGCAAGACAGACCAGTACACAACCATGACGATGTGCGAGTTCGAAAATGTCCCCCTCGGTGTCGACCGATGCGATTAGCACATCGATGTTAGAATGTAACATCACTTGCTTTGCTTGCGCAATGGATGTTGTTTCGGCCAAGACGACGAGGTCTGCGCCGGTAGAATTGAGCAAGGATCGCAAACGCATGCGCGATGCCGGATCCGGCTCTAGAACGAGGGTGTTCATTGCAAACCCATGCAATGGTGAAAGTAATCCCGGGGCAAAGGTGATTGAATCGAGACCTGTATCACGTACAAGTTCGGCTACCTTGTTACATTCGTGTCTATGACTTCAGTCTTCCTCGGAGTATTCCTGATTTTGGCGGCGGGAGTGGTGTATCGGTTCATACCCGGTTTGCCGGCATCAACTGATGTTCGACGGATCGTCGGGGCAATCGTGCTGAACATCTTCCTTCCTGCCTTGACCCTTTCCATCCTCTCCACAGCGCCACTCACACATGAGTTGTGGGCGGTACCGCTTGTTTCGTTAGCAAGCATTGTGGTAGGGGTTGGGGCGGCGTGGCTCGTGTATGTGAAGGTGCTTGGGAGGCGACTGTCGAGGCCCACGATAGGGGCACTGTTGTTGGCCTCGGTGTGGTGTAATGCCACGTATTTGGGACTGCCGATCGTGACGGCCGTTGTAGGCGAATCGTATGGGCGGATCCCGATCATGTTCGATCTCTTGGCCATGTCGCCAATGCTCTTTACGGTTGGCGTTGTGATTTGCGTTGAGTTTGGGGCGGCAACCACCCAACACACCATTGGCGAAGGACTTCGGCAAGTGCTGCGACTTCCCCCGTTTCTTGCGGCCGTGGTGGGGCTGGCGTTGAATCTGCTTCAGATACCAATCTGGGAGCCTCTGCTCACGGCACTGCAGACGATGGGCAGGTCTGTGTCGCCACTCATGATTTTCTCCGTTGGCTTAGCACTCCGTCCGCCACAGTGGCGAACTCTACCGATTGTCCTGCCTGCGATGGCGATCAAGTTGGCGCTTGCACCGCTCGTCGCATTCGGCATGGTGTTGGCATTGGACCGGGCATTCACGCAGACGTCGGCCGTGGCAACGGTGCTCGAGGCCGGCATGCCGACGATGATGCTCACGATGGTTTTTGCGGAGCGATATCAGCTCGACGTTGAAACACTGGCACAGGCCATTCTCTTGTCGACATTCCTTGCCATGCTCACCCTTCCATTTCTTGCATCTCAGACGTTCCTATGAAACGAACACTCCATTGTGCGAATGGCGACGTGATGGTGGACGCACTGCGCGAGGCGGTGGCGGACACTATTGAAGTGTGGCGCGAGATCCTATGCGAAGGCCCCATCTATGGTCCGGTAGCAACAGACGAATTCTGGGTCACTCGTTCTTCGTTCATCTCGCAGACCTACGGCGAGACCGATGAAGAATACCGCCGAAAGGTCGTCACATCGTTTCAGCACCTGACGATGCTCG
The DNA here is from genome assembly GCA_038202665.1 of Kapaibacterium sp. (SeqCode). Lineage (GTDB taxonomy): Bacteria > Bacteroidota > Ignavibacteria > Kapaibacteriales > Kapaibacteriaceae > Kapaibacterium. Next base: position 2,107 of record JBBRES010000144.1, read on the forward strand.
GAGCGTACGAACGGATCGTTTTGTGGTTCGGCGAAGACCTTCACTGCATGGTCAACATGGCCTTTCTTTGCTATCACCTCCGTCCCAACGCTGCCATCGGTACAGAGATCTATCTGATCTGTGCACCAGACCTTTCCAACCCTTCCTCCCTCCTTACAACCATGATCCCGCTCACAAACTCCGAGCTCGCCTATGCCTCGATGTGGTGGCGCGCCTACGCCTCGGGCGACCCGAGCGCGTTTGACGACGTCCTTTCGCGGGATGCGGGTAGGCTTACTGTTCTGCGGGATCGTGCACGCACGCATCTTGACAGGCGTGGGGACGGTTCACGCGATCTCGGTTAAGAACTTGGATGACGCTTGAACGATAGTGCGATGAAAAAAGAAAGGGCTCTTCGTAAGAGAAGAGCCCTTCGTAAATGAGATGCCGTTTTATGCTATCGAACAATTGCCCAAGGACGGTTTGTCGATGAAGTGCCATCCGAAACGAAGATGATGTACATCCCTGCACTGAATTTACTGACGGGGAGAGAAATCCCCTCTCGCAGCGCTTCAGGTGTAGTGATAGTGCTGTAGACAACAACACCGCTACTTGACGTGATCGTAACGGATGCATCTCCTTGCATGGAAGAACACGACAACATTGCCACGTCAGATGACGGACTCGGAATCACCTTTAGCAATTGTGGTGATTCTAGAGTTTGTCCATAATCCACGCTCGTCATCACAAGTGGTTCACACCCGCCAACCGTCCATGACGTGATATCGTGTTGCTCCCAAGAGTGGCCTGTTGCAGATGTAAAACCGATCCAAGCCGATTGACTCGGGCCGAGTGGAATGATTTGATCGACATAGAAAGAGTCGATCTCCAGCACTGGCTGCCCAAGTTGCGTCGTTCGACTTAGATAGACTTTCAGTTTTCCGGGGACGTATTCTACTCGGGCATAGTAGGGTTTCCCATCTGCTTTCAACTCTGGAATATTTGAAGTTATACCAAGCAAGTAGGGTGCGGTATGATAGCCCTTGCATCTCTTATCACGCCCAGTTTGGACCGCACAGTGACTTCCGTTCGGATCCGAGTAGGCGAAGTTGAAGTAGGAATCAAACTCAACCGCTATACAGTTAGGCATATCATCATATCCAACACCTTGGCCATCAGAACCAGCCTGATACTGACCCGCGGTTTGAATAACAAATGAAACTCCATCAGCGCCTGGCGAGGAGCCGTCCATTTGGGCATTGTCGTCTCCATGACTAATCACGAAAGTGAAATCTGTTGAGAAGCCTTTCTCAAGTTTCACTCGACCGCCTGTCCACAAGGCCCCAGTTACATACGCAAGAGTATCGGTTAAACGCACAATGCTGCCTACTCGCTTCGCATTACCAAGAAGTACATTTCCCGTAGAAGCCGCAAGAAGGTCTTGGCTATTCGCGCTGGAATTACATTCAACCACAAGCATCTCCATCGAAGCAATTGGCTCAGAACCACTGCTTCCCGCAATTGCGATTACTGTTCTCTTTGAAATACCACCTTCTCGGTACTCCAATCCAACTGCTCTCGTGTACTTTCTAGGTGTGATCATTCTCGGTCCAGTAGTTCCTTCTCCTGTTTCGACGTTGAAGAACGATGCGATATCTAGAGTTTGGCCACTTGCATCAAAGCCTCCAGCAACTACGACAATATCGTCAGTGTACTCAGCTACCCCACAGTAGATTGGGGCAACAGGAATTGTACCAGCCGGCGTGAACTTGCCATTACTTTCCGCAACCACCTCCTTAAGAAAGAGTGGTTTGAATTCCTTCAATGAACCTCCTATGATCACAAGTCGACCATCTCGGAGTTTCGTATACGTGAGCGCTTCACGACCGCTTGGCAGCCGGCCTACTGTTTCCCATGCGTCTGTTGTTGCGTTATAGGTTCGAATCTCGGGAAACCGTTCAGAGTCCTCGTTGTTTGCTCGCCCACCCATTACAACGGGGATTCCATTGGATGCGACAGTTCCAATCGCTCCATTGATATTAACTGGATAGTCCGCGATAAACTTGCTCAAACCAGTGCGGAGGTCGAAAAGCTCAGCTGATGAGATCGGAATCGTTGTATACGTCCTTCCACCAGCAATCGCGAACTTGTCGTTCCCCAACGGGATGACAACATGTTGCCGACGGCCCACTTTCAAATGACCTACCGTTTTCCATGTGTTCGTCTTTATAGTATACACTTCAACCGAGGTTGCATTCTTCCGATCGCCGAAGCCTGAGAAAACAACGACCGCTGTGTCTCCTACAACATAGCCCTGAAACTCCGCACGCGCTTCACTCATGTTCGCAGCCGCGCTGACAACAACATTGGGGCCATTCGTCGTAAGGATCTCACAAGTATTCGTTGGTGTCCCGAACAATCCGTCTCTCCATCCTCCCATGACAATTGCAGAGGTCGAGGAAATGGGCAACACCACAAAAGAGGCGCGTCTAGTATTGAGAGACCCGACAGACTTCCATTTGGGCTGTTGGGCATTGGAGTTCAAAGGCGACAGTACAACAGAACAAAGACTGGCAAGGAGAATGTGCCTGAACATCATGTTCGATTTCGGAACCATGTATACCCCCAAGTAGAACGCAAAAACATGAACATTGCGATTGAAACAACTATCGCGCCTGATTGAATGACGATCGAAGGTGACAAGCGCGAAGTAATGACAGTCGCTAAGGCCAATAGAACACTCAAAATGGCACCGTAATACTGCAGATGCACATTGAACTTTCGCTCAAGTGCACCGACGTCGCCAAGGCCGAATATAATGTATACTGGAGCTATTAGTAGTACAGGTCTCTGGATGTTTACAGCAAACAGAGCCTGGATCCAAGCAAACATGAGAGCACCTACCAACAGAAGACCCCGACGCTGGTTCGAGATCAGAATCACCAAGGTGAGGCCAGCTAGTGCAAGGCCGTATGAGTCAAAGAATAGTGCGTTGAGGTCCGCAAGTGTAAATGATTCAATTCTTTGTGGCACAAAGGTGTAGAGTAGATAGTGTACTCCATACTCTGACGTGCCATTCTGAACGAGGGTAACAGAGCTCGAAAGAGCGTTGATATAGCTTGCGTCAGTGTTAAGCGCTGGGATGATCACACGCAAGCCGATGAGTACGATGAAAGGGACGCCCGACAAGATCAATACCTGTCGCATTTTGAGGTGTTGACCAAATAGCAGCATGGCAACGACGACAGAAATCATGATGCTATCTTTTGCAAATGCCCCAACCAGCGCAGCTACAAGCGCCATACTGAATGACTTCCTTCGAAGTGCAACAGCGACCACCAGTCCGAGTAGTATTGCCAAGGGATCAACACTTGCGCCATAAAACATGAACCCTCGGGTTATCCATCCTAAAGAACTGTAAACGAGCACTCCTACCCAAGCCCAAGCGGAAGAAGTTGTCTGATCATACACTACTAATCCGATGATCACTGCAGTCGCGACGAGGAAGATCGAGTTGATGATTAGGAACGAAGAGAAATGATCATCACCGGGCAAGCAATGAACAAGAAAAGGAGTTGCAATCCTCCAACAGAAGGGGGCAATGTGAAAACTCCCTATGGACTGATCAGACATAAACAGGTACTTGTGGTGGTCCATAGGGGCTGCGAATTCACTTGACCCTCGCAAGTCGCCATACAAGGACCAACAAAGCAGCAGCTGCATGGACATGAACAGTCCGTAGCAAATCCCTTGTTTCGTCGTAGTTTTCATGTTCTTCCCCAACATTCATTCAGCAACAAAAAACGACTAACACCATGCGCGGAGTAATCGTCGAGGCCATGCGTTCAGCAGTTCATCTATTAGCTAACGCTCCCGTGGCCGGCAAAATCTTGGATTCGCTTTCCAAAGAGCGTTTTCATGCTCTAACCATACGTGCCGAGAAAACCCTGCGCGCTCATGGATACGATCATGTGATCAGTGGTCCGTTTGCTGGTCTAAAATACCCCGACTTACATCACCGTGGCTACACGGCGCTTGTCTATAAATTGCTAGGCGTGTTCGAATCTGAACTGCATTCGAGTATTGCAGACTGTCTTACCCGCTCATACACAACGGTACTCAACATCGGCGCCGCCGACGGGTACTATGCTGCTGCCTTTGCAAAGTTCTTGCCAAATGTCCATGTCGTTGCTTGGGAAATGGACCCCTTTTTCCAAGGCATGCTCAAGCTGGTTTGCGAAGCAAATAAAGTGCTAGAGCAGGTTGAAGTACGCGGATATTGTTCTACCGACGAGTTGCGATCCATTCGTGCAACAGGGCGCACACTCATCATTTCAGATTGCGAAGGCGGCGAGGTTACGCTACTCACTCAAGACAATTTGATTACACT
>JBBRES010000145.1:0-6329 GCA_038202665.1 Kapaibacterium sp. (SeqCode)
CTGACATATCACGAGATCTGGGTTAATGGCCTGCAGCACGATCCGATAGTTTGGAATACGACCGTCTTCATTCGATGCAGAATAAGCAAGCACATTGTACGAGCAAATGCGGAGTGTATCAGCCGCATGCAATGATGCACCCGTAATGAGAAAAACGATTAGGGCGGCAAGGAGGCGTGAGGTCGTATTCATACCGCAAACATACTACCGAACCGAACGAGGTCTGTTTACGTCGATAGCTTTCCGAGCTAACTCTGCATCGGTGATGCTCACAATCAAACGCTTGCCGTTGGTTGTGAGCACATCGATGCCGTTGTTTCCGGCCCAGATATAGCCAATCTTGTTGCCCCAACCACGAATGCCCCAACCGCCAAACTCACCCATTGGACTAACTGGTCGTACGGTGATCTCTGCGATATCTGCCCATGCATAGTGGCGCACTTTCAGCTGAAAGGGGCGCATCATCAGGCTCACGCCACTTTCGTCGACGGTTACACTGAGTGTAGCGAACATCAAGAGAATGATGAGTGTAGATGGAAGAACGACCGCAGCAACGAAGAAGGCGAATATCTCGGTAGTGCTTGATCCCTGTACAGAGGTTGCGCCAATAAACGCAATCGCCATCACCACTGCTTCAATCAGTAAAACCACCGTGAGCAGAGTGCGAAGTGCACGAGGTGCGTGCTGTATTTCATGATAGTTACTCATAGTGGGGCGTATATTACGGAGGTGCTTTCAATAGGATACATCCTTCGCTTTTGGTACCCTCTGTGCGCCACATGGATAATGATGGCCATCGAAGGTCCTATACTCACGTCCGTGATCGCTCGACTGCATAATCCAGCCTACAACCTTGCAGCCTATGGTGTTGCCGTCGCACTGGCCATGTTTATCGAATCACCTGTGATCATGCTGCTGAGTACAACAGTTGCGCTTGCAAAAGACAAAAGGAGCATGCACGTTCTGCACCGGTTCATGGTTCGTGTGAATGTTGGAGTAACAGTTGGAATGTGTGTAGTGTCGATTCCCGCTGTATACAACGTACTCGTACACTCTGTCATCCAACTGCCCGCCGACGTAGCAGCACTCATGTATTGGGGACTCGTTACGATGATTCCTTGGCCTGCGGCGATAGGATATCGGCGGTACTACCAAGGTCTGTTAATCCGTAACGGTCGAACACGCCGCGTTGCCTATGGTACCGTTGTGCGACTCGTTAGTATGATAGGGACAGCATCACTGCTCGTTCTCCTTTCGCCGTTGTCTGGTGTTGTAATCGGTACGGCGAGTCTCACATCCGGCGTCATCCTTGAAGCTTTTGCTACTCGATGGATGGCCAAGGAGGTACTCGAACAGTACAATGCACAAGACGACGCTGTATGTGCAACGCCTCCTTCGATGAGAGACGTGTTGCGATTCTACATACCACTTGCCATGACGTCGATCATAGGATTCGTGGTGACTCCAATGCTTGCATTCTTCTTGGGAAGAACGAGGAATCCGGTTGAATCACTTGCAGTCCTACCAATTGTAGACTCGTTCGTGTTCTTCTTTCGCTCGTTCGGATTCTCGTATCAAGAAGTGGGCATAGCTCTACTGGGAGAGAACAACAAGAACTACAAGCAAATCAAGCGCGTTGGAATGATAATTCTGTTTGCTACTACAGGGGTACTTGCCATCGTTGCCTTTACGCCGCTGAGTGTGTTTCTCTTTGTCCATGCGTACGGACTCACCGAGAGCCTTGCCGCCTTTGCCGTCCTTCCAACAATGATTCTTGTTGCATTACCAGCACTCAGTGTGTTGTACTCACTTCAACGCGCTGTGTTGATCGTAGCCCGCAAGAACATCGTTGTTACATGGTCCACCATCATAGAGGTTGGCTGGATTCTCGTGTCGATGATTGTTGTGCTGGCGGTGTTCGACCTACCAGGAGCTGTGGCAGCGGCGATAGCCATGTTGGTGGGCCGTGTTCTCGCGAATGGATACCTGGCCGTGAAAACCCGACAAACGCTAGTGAAGTACCAATAGTCGTGCGGCAATAACAAGGTCGTTTGCAACAACGTGCACTGCATACACGCCGTTAGCCCAGAACCGCGTGTCAAACGTAAAGGTCTTTGTTCCTGGATCTTGGACGAACGTTTCGATGCTTTCCAGAACCTTTCCAGCAAGGTCGAACACATGCACCGACATAGTCGCAGAGACGAGCGATGTTATCTCTACCACAGCCTTATCGTCGGAAGGAGTTGGAACAACGCGAACAGCAACATCGCCATCGATGTTCAGCGGGGGCGAACAAGGAATTGAGAATGCCGTTGTGAACGTGTCGAGTTGAACGATGGCGAACTCTGTGAGCGACGTTGATGTGCAAAGCGGAAGCGTGAATACCAATGTGCAACACGACGATAGGTTGATGTCGTCAAGGATCAAGCCCAGCGCTTTGTCTGTGGCAAGAACACTGCCTACCTGTCGAATGCGCACGTGCTCGACGCCCTGCAGATTTGACTCGATAGCGAGTCTGTTCGCCGTTGTCACCTCCTGAGTCTCATCGGGCAACAGCACAATGCCAACGTTGCCACCGATTCCATTGAGTGCACTCACAATGGTAGAAGGATCGAAATCTGGAAATCTGTTTCCGCCGTCTGTGAATAGAACAACGTTTGCATGACCCTTCGAAGAACGCACATAATCGGCCATCTCTAGGATCGCGCCATACAAGTTCGTCGCACGTTGAGGTACGTCGTCAAGAGAATCTGCAAGGAGGCGAGGAGGCGAGGCCCATACGGACGGATGTCGCATGCGAACGTCGAACGATGCAATCGACACGGTGTCTTGTTGCTGCAGCGCGAACAATGCGCGGCGCAGGGCAATGTCTGTTACTTCTGAACGCTGCACTCGAACACCTTCGACCTCCATGTCGCGCTGACTGATAGAGCCGGAACGGTCGAGCAGGAAGAAGGTTGATGCTTGGGGCGGTAGAGGTGGACAGATTACCGAGTCGACAGGTACTACCGTGCCGTTCACATAGAGCTTCGATTGAGAAAGCGCTCTAGGCACACGCAGGCGAACCACGCGTCCATCAGGTCCGCGTCGCTCAACCTCTACATCACACACGGTTTGCAGCAACGGATGTGCGTCTTCGATCCTCACCAAGAACGCACCACAATTGTCGGCATACGCGTCAGCCAGCGAGTCTGATGGTTGCGCACTCACATACTCACGATCCAAGAACTGCAGTAAGATGGGCGCTCCCCTTCCAACCATTTCAATCATGTACCGATGACGTTCCGGTTCGAGGAAGCGATGTGGGAGCGGACGTCCGTTGATGCGCAGGCCGAGCTGCGTCGACGCTTGAAATGAGTACAAAAGCGCCCCCACCTTCCACTGGCGAATCGAATCACTTCCCAGGTAGATATCATCCCGGGCCGGCATGTGCCCGCGCTCCTCCTCGCTTGTCGGAATGGCAAAGGCCCAGAGAGCGTCGATATTGGCACAAGTGGCAGAGCTGCCGGCAGAGACGGTCCCGTCGACGATAATCCGGTACAGCCGACCCTCAACAAGGGTGTCTGACGTCACAATTCGACCGTCCGCAGGCACCGTCAGTTCGCCCGCACGCGCCATTCCAAGAATGGGGGGCCAAAGCAGAAGCACCATCAGAAGAATCGTTCTCGTTACCATATGAGAGAAGATAGGGGTCATCGTCCTATTTTCGTGGCTTGACTCGGCGAACTGAAACGAGGAACCCATGACCCCATTGCTCGAGGTGAAGAACCTCGTGACCGAGTTTCGCTCGGACACTTATACGGTGAAAGCCGTCAACGACGTGAGCTTTACTGTTCACAAGGGTCGTACCCTAGGCATCGTTGGCGAATCTGGCTCAGGCAAATCTGTCACCAGCCTTTCCGTAATGCGGCTCATCCCCAATCCTCCCGGCAGGATCACGGGCGGCACGGCCATGTTCTATGAGGGCGGCAAGGCAACAGACCTTTTGCAATTGCCCGAATCCACAATGCGAACCTACCGCGGCAATCGCATTGCCATGATCTTCCAAGAACCGATGACTTCTCTGAACCCGGTGTTTACGTGCGGTGACCAGATTATCGAGGCGATACGACTGCATCAACACGTGAGCAAAGACGAGGCAACGTCGCGCACGCTACAGTTGTTGAATGAAGTAAAGCTCCCCAGACCGGAAAGCATGATGAAGAGCTATCCGCATCAACTGTCGGGCGGACAAAAACAACGCGTGATGATTGCCATGGCCATGAGCTGTAATCCTGCGCTTCTCATCGCCGACGAGCCAACAACGGCTCTCGACGTAACGGTGCAGGCTACGATCCTTGACCTCATGCGTGGTCTTCAACAGAAACACGACATGAGCATGATGTTCATCACGCACGACCTGGGCGTGATAGCAGAAATCGCCGACGATGTGATCGTCATGTATAAAGGAAAGATCGTAGAGCAAGGTCCTGTTCAGCAAATCTTCGAAGACCCGCAACACCCCTACACCAAGGGCTTGCTTGCTTGTAGACCACGGTTGGACAAGAAGCTCCGCATCCTTCCAACGGTGCGCGATTTCATGAATGAAGAAGAAGACGGGACAATCACCGAGCGAACACAAACAAGCGTCGAGACTGCTCTTCACATGCTCGAGTTTTCTCGAGAAGAAATAGCTGAACGTAATGCGACGTTGGCTGTGCAGAAGCCTATTCTTGATGTCAAGGATCTGCAAGTGTACTTCCCGATCAAGTCTGGTCTCTTTAGCAAAACCACCGGCTATGTGAAGGCCGTCGATGGTATCACTTTCAACGTCAAGGCGGGTGAAACGCTGGGTCTTGTTGGTGAATCGGGATGCGGAAAAACAACAACGGGACGGGCGATTCTGCGTCTGGTGGAGCCCACTGGCGGCAAGGTGATCTTCGATGGGAAAGATGTGCTTGCACTGCAAGGTCCAGAGTTAAAGGCCATGCGCAAGGATTTCCAGATCATTTTCCAAGATCCATACTCATCGCTGAACCCACGTCTCAGTGTTGGAAGTGCGATCATGGAAGTTCTGCGCGTACACGCCATTGGCGACAACGACGTGGAACGAAAGGAACATGTGAAGTACTTGCTGGACAAAGTCAACCTACAGCAGCGTCACTTCAATAACTATCCGCACGAGTTTTCTGGCGGACAACGTCAACGCATCTGTATAGCTCGGGCGTTGGCACTCAAGCCGAAGCTGCTCATCTGTGACGAATCGGTGAGCGCACTCGATGTATCCGTACAGGCTCAGGTCCTTAATCTTCTTGTGCAGTTGCGCGACGAATTCAAGCTCACGTACATTTTCATCTCGCACGATCTGAGCGTTGTGAAATTTATTTCCGATCGTATCGCCGTGATGAATGAAGGCAAGATTGTAGAGATGGACGCCGCAAACGAGATTTATGAATCGCCACAACAAGCATACACGAAGGGTCTGATTGATGCGATTCCACTGGGAACGATCGATGTGATCAAACGTCGCCACAAGGACAGAGCAGCATGATTGAATTGCGCGGATTGAAGAAGGCCTTTGGAGCAAAAGTTGTACTACGCGGAGTGGATCTCACCATTCCGCAGGGCAAGACCACGTGCATCATCGGAAAGTCTGGGTGCGGCAAGAGCGTCTTGTTGAAACACATTGTTCGTCTTCTCGAGCCCGACGAGGGAGTCGTCGTGGTGGACGGTAGGGACATCAGCACGATAGGTCGTGAAGAGCTGTTCGGCCTTCGTCAGAAGATCGGCTATGTTTTTCAAGGTGCAGCGTTGTTCGATTCGCTCACCGTACAAGACAACGTTGTGATTTCGCTTGTTGAGCATGGAGAAGCGAACAAGGTTCTCCTTGAAACTGCAGCACGAACGGTCCTCTCGGCAGTTGGTCTATTGCCAGATTATGTGGAGTCGGGAACGCCATCCTACGAGCGCGAGTGGGCTCTTCTTAAGGACAAAAAACCGAGCGACCTCTCCGGGGGAATGCGAAAGCGAGTGGGCGTGGCCAGAGCATTGGTGGGAACGCCAGACTATATCTTTTATGACGAGCCAACAACAGGACTCGATCCTGTTACGTCGCAGCAGATCGACGACCTCGTTGAGAGCCTGGCCAAGAAGATGACGGTCACGTCCGTCGTCATTACCCATGACATGTTCAGCGTATTCAACATCGCAGATCATGTGGTGATGCTGGATGGCGGCAGGGTTCAGTTTGAGGGTACTGTGGCCCAACTGCAGGCCAGCTCGGATCCGGTGGTCGTGGAATTCTTAGCTCGGTACATTTCATGACATGTATTGTAACCCAACGCTGCGTG
>JBBRES010000146.1:0-6218 GCA_038202665.1 Kapaibacterium sp. (SeqCode)
CGCATCGACTTCGAACTGCTCAAGGAATATCACGAAGGTCTGATCGCCACGTCGGCCTGTTTAGCAGGTCCGATTAACGCTCCCATGCTTGCAGGCGATACCGAGACGGCATACAAGAATGCACGTTTGCTCAAAGAGATATTCGGCGACGACTTCTACATCGAGTTGCAAGATCATGGTTTGCCAGAAGACAAACATGTTCTGGAGTTCGCTCCGAAAATGGCTCGCGAGCTCGGCATCAAGCTTGTGGTCACCAATGACTCTCACTATGTAAGTAAAGACCATGCGGTGCCGCACAATGTGTTGCTCAACATCAACAAGGATGCGGCACTTGCGCGGAGTGGACAGTTCAATGTGAAGGAAGATCTGCGGTATAAGGTGTCAGAGATGTACCTGAAAACGCAGAAGCAAATGGTGGATCTTTTCAAGGACTACTCCGAAGGCATCGAGAGCACGCTCGAGATTGCGGAAAAGGTGAACCTCAAGATCCCCACAGATTTACAGATGCCGCAGTTCCCTATTCCGACTGACTCGCAAGCGCTGACGTTGGACGACTATTTGGATGAGATCACGATGCGTGGTCTCGAGATGCGCTACCCTGTTCTATCGTCCGAGATCTTAGACCGAGCGAACTTCGAGCTCAACGTTATCAAACGCATGGGCTATGCAGGCTACTTCCTGATTGTGCAAGACTTCATTCGCGCAGCGCGCAACATGGGCGTGCGCGTGGGACCGGGTCGTGGCTCTGCCGCTGGCTCCATTGTGGCCTACGCGCTCGAAATCACCAACATCGATCCACTCAAGTACGATCTTCTCTTTGAGCGGTTCTTGAATCCAGACCGAGTGTCGATGCCTGATATCGACATCGACTTCTCCGATGACAAACGCGAGTTGGTGATCGACTACGTAAAGAAGAAATACGGCGAAGATTCCGTTGCACAGATCATCACGTTTGGAACGCTTTCATCTCGTGCTGTATTGAAGGATGTGGGTCGCGTGCTCGGCATAGACCTTGCCACCATCAATTCCATTACCGACAAAATTCCCGTGAACATGGGAAAGGTGAGGCCGTTGAAGGAAGCTATTGAACTTCCGGAGTTGCGGTGGGTAAAGGATAGCGACGATCCAAAGATCAAAGACCTTATCGAGTACTCCTTAGTGCTCGAAGGGTTTGCTCGGAACTCGTCTATGCATGCGGCCGGTGTGGTGATTGCACCAGGTCCGATCTCTGACTTTGTACCGGTGTTCAAGACGCCCACGTCAGAGCCTGCAACGCAGTACAACATGAAAGACCTAGAAGAAGCGGGTCTGCTGAAGATGGACTTTTTGGGTTTGCGTACGTTGTCAATCATCGACAATACGCTCGACCTCATCAAGCATAATCACAACGTCGACATCGACATCGAAGCCATCGACTTTACGGATACCGAAACGTATGAGATGATCGGGCGCGGACAAACGCTGGCAATATTCCAGTTTGAATCCGAGCCGATGCAGAATGCCTTGCGCAAACTTCAGCCTACGCAGCTGGAGGACCTCATTGCCATGAATGCTTTGTACCGACCAGGTCCGATGGATAATATCCCGGACTTCATCGATCGCAAACAAGGTCGGCAAGACATCGAGTATCTCCATCCGGTGATGAAGCAGGTACTTGAAAAAACCTATGGTGTGATCGTCTACCAAGAGCAAGTAATGCAACTCGTGCGCGACGTTGCAGGATTTACGCTTGCTCAGTCCGACGTGATGCGGCGGGCCATGGGAAAGAAAGACGAAAAGCTCATGAACGAACAGAAGGCACTGTTCGTAGAAGGCGCTGCACAACACACACAGATTGAAGCAACTCTTGCCGAAGAGATCTTTGAGTTGATTCTAAAGTTTGCATCGTATGGTTTCAACAAGAGTCACTCAGCCGCCTACGCCTATCTCGCGTTTCAAACCGCATGGTTAAAAGCGCACTACACGGCTGAGTTTCTTGCGGCCAACATGACGGCTGAATTGAATTCGCAAGACAAGATCGTCCTGCTTATTGAAGAAGCGAAGCGATTCGGAATGACGCTCCTTCCGCCAGACGTGAATCGATCGATGGCAACGTTCACAACAGACCATGGTGTGATTTACTTTGGGATGGCGGGCATTAAGGGCGTTGGAATAGGCGCCGTAGAGGCCATCGTTGCGGCACGTCAAGAACGGCCGTTCACATCGTTGTTTGATTTTGCATCACGTGTAGACATGAAGGTGCTGAACAAACGTGTTCTCGAAGCACTTGTGTGTTCCGGCGCTTTCGACTCTCTGCGCACCGGACATCGCGCACAACTCTTTTCGGCCATAGAGCCAGCGTTGGAGTATGCGCGAGTTGTTCAAGGTGGTGGTATGTCGTCGATGGAAAGTTTGTTCGGACTGGCAGACACAATGCGTCCTTCCGAGCCTTCCCTCCCTACCGTTCCTGAATGGCCGGAACGCGAGCGATTGAAACAAGAACGCGCCTACTTGAATTTCTATGTGTCGGGTCACCCCTTGCACGCGCATGCGTTGGCCGTGTCTAGCTACAGTACGCTTCTGTTGCACAAGCTCGATCCTGATCTGTCGGGCAAGACCGTTCGGATGTGCGGAATTGTGTCGGACATACGCACACGTCTCGACAAACGAGAAAACACCATCGCCTTCATCAAGGTGGAGCAGTATACGGGCTCATGCGAGACCGTGTTCTGGAGCGACAAATACAAGCAATACGGAGAGCTCCTTCAGCCGGATGCCGTGCTCGTCTTTATCGGCAAATGTGAGATCAACGGCGAGAACGTTAAGATCATCGTCGACGAAGTGCTCACGTTGGAATCGGCTGCGAAGAGACTCATCAAAGGCTACGTTGTACGACTCCTGCCCGAGACCGTAACGCACGAGCAACTTCAGCAATTGAAAGTGAAGTGTAATGGTGGCATGGCGATGGAAACGCTTACGTTCCAAGTAGCACGGCCGGACGGACCTGTCAATTACGAGTCGATGATCAAGATTGGCGTTACTGACGAGATGACGTCATTCCTTCGTACCACCTTTGGTGAACCGAACGTTCGGTTCGCTACCTGATTCTGATACACATGGAACGAGTTGTTAGCGCCATTGGCATCGTTGTGATCATCGCCTTGGTATGGGCAATGTCGGCCAATCGACGTGGTTTTCCGTTTAGAATCGTTGCGTGGGGACTTGCCCTTCAGGTAATCCTTGCCGCCTTACTTATCTCCTTTCCTCCCGGCGTGCAGTTCTTTCAATGGCTCGGCGGAGGAGTATCGGCTTTCTTAGGATTCGCCGATGTTGGTGCGCAGTTTCTTTTCGGCAAGCTTGCCGCAGATGATCAAACGCCAGCATTTGGTTTTCAATTCGCGCTGACGATCATGCCAATCATCGTCTTCTTTTCTTCAGTGATCGCCGTACTCTATCACTACAATGTGATGCAGCGCATTGTTCGGTCGATGGCATGGGTGTTAGAGAAGACCATGCGAACCACGGCTGTAGAATCTCTGGCAGCGGCGGCGAACGTGTTTCTTGGTCAAACCGAGGCGCCACTTCTCGTCCGACACTACATTCCAACGGCAAGTGCATCAGAGATTTTTGCCATTATGGTTGGCGGTTTTGCAACCATTGCGGGATCGACCATGGGCGTCTACATTGCGATGGGCATTCCGGCTCCCGACCTCATGGTTGCGTCGCTGCTTGCTGCGCCGGGCGGACTCGCACTCGCGAAAATCGCCATGCCGCCAGACCGAGACAATGCGCTCAAGGTTACCCGTATCGATCCAGTTATTCCCTCCGGCAACGTTATCGACGCACTAGCGTACGGAGCGCTCGACGGGTTTAAACTTGCCGTGAATGTCCTTGTTGTCTTACTTGCTTTTGTGAGCGTGGTGGCACTTGTAGATGCGGGTCTGCATCACCTTGATATGTGGCTTACATCAGTAGGATTCCCCTACTTGCCTACGTCGCTACGCGAACTTTTTGGATGGATCTTTCTACCATTCGCCTATCTCGTGGGCATTCCAAGCTCCGAAGCGCAGTCGTTTGCATCGTTGCTTGGCACAAAGATCTCGCTCACGGAATTCATCGCCTATGCAGACCTCTCTGCTATGATCAAGGCGGGAACGATCTCTCATAGAACTGCCACGCTGGCTGCGATCGCTTTATGCGGATTCGCCAACGTGGCCTCGATCGGAATTCAGATAGGTGGCTTTAGCATCATGGCACCGGATCGCAGAGCAGATGTGGCGCGTTACGGATTCAAGGCTATGATCGTGGGTGCATTGGCCAATCTTATGGCCGCCTGCATGGCAGGCATCTTTTTGTAGTCTGTGGGCCTTAGTCCATCGGATCGCCAACACGCGGACCTTTGTTCTTCCCACCGCGCATTTGTTGGATGATCATCTTCGTGAGTTGGTCCACAAACAGCGCCTCGAACGCAAGATAGCGTGCGAATTGCGGCGTGGTGAGCACTTTTTTCGCACCGTCATGTCGTGCATTGATGGCCGCCTCGAAGTCGCGCATGGCCTTGTCTAACGTCTCCGTCCTACTCTTCAATTCTGCTTCTGCCGTTCCACTCTCGGAAGACTTCCACACGTCACGCGCGATCTTGTTCACGGCGTCCTTCGATTCCATCACCTTTTTCTGAAGCGGATTATAGGTGCCAAAGAACTTCTCTACTTGCTCGCCTTGTAGGTTGAGCACGTCAATGAGTTTCATCTTGCGAATGTCTTCAATGCGTTGCCGCATTTTTTCACGACCCTCTGGCATCCCTTCGCCCATGGGCTGTGCAACAAGTATCGTGCTCAAGGAAACAACGAGTATGGCTACGATCGAAATGTTAAAAAGCGTCTTCATTGTTCACACTCATGGATAGTACTCGGAGATCTTGTGAGGTCAGCTCGAACAGCATCGGCTGATTTTCTTGGACAGACTCAGATAGACCGGCAACCAATTGCTCATGATAGAGATCAGAGAGCAGCTGCTCTTCAGAGATGGACACGGGAGTATGCGTGGTGTTTCGGCGCGGAGCAGGCTTGGTTGCAATCTGTGCCACTTGCTCGAGTGGTTGTACTGGTACTGTGGGCGTTGGTGCAACAACAGATGCCGTCACCATGGGCTGCACAACGGGTGTTGGTGCCTTCCACGGAGCAATGAAGACGAATGCCGCAATAGCCACAGGAACAAGTACTGCAGTCGCTTTCCAAGCAGTGAACCGACGCGGTGCATGCATGCGAGCGAGGACGTCTACACTCAGGTTGCGCGTTGCGCGATCGATCGACTCTTGATACGCTGTGCGGTCAAATGCACGTTCAATAATCCGAAGATCATCGTTCAAGTCTTGCTCAATCATGATGCTCTCTCCATTGATCGTAGAGGTCTGTGTCTTTAATCATCACGGCCAACTTCTTGACGGCATGATGGTAGTTCGCCTTCAACGCACCTACACTCGTTCCCACCATAGTGCTGATCTCTTCGTAGGAGAGTTCATCAAAGTAGCGCAGACAGAATGTCTCTCGTTGTTTCTCTGGTAAGGCGGTCAGGAAGGTGGCAAGGCGGGATTGAAAGTCAAGGTTCAAAACGTGTTGTTCTGGAGAAATGCTCGAACTCGCAACATCTCGTTCGTCTTCTTGATTTCCAATACGAAACCAGCTCTGTACTTTTTTCTTCCGTCGCATGTTCGAACACACGTTGATCGTGATTCGATACAACCACGTCTGCAGTGCACTTTCACCCTTGAAGGTGTCTATGTTCTGCAGCGCCCTGATGAACACTTCTTGCGACGCGTCTTGTGCGTCTTCTTGCGTTTGGAGTTGACGAAAGGCAACAGAGTACACAAAACGTTGATTCTTCCGCACGAAGGCTGTGGCAGCGCGTTCGCGGCTCCCACGTTTGAATTCCTCGAGGATCCGTGCGTCTGTGTCCAATGTCAAGGGATAGGTACTCACGCTAGTTGCCCATTCTGAAGACCGCTTTGAGTAGTCAGCCAGCAACAAGTTTAACGCTCTTTACAATTATACGCGAGCGCTTAGCCACTTGCCACGTCGCTTGACAACCGTGGCCACCACGGTAAGCACTGCATATCCGATAACCAGAGCCAACCAGATGCCGGTTTGACCAAGTCCGGAGTATCGAGAGAGCACGTAGGCAAGCGGCAATTGCACTCCAAGAATACTGCCGGCCGTAATACTCATGCTCGTAAACGCAGC
>JBBRES010000147.1:0-6217 GCA_038202665.1 Kapaibacterium sp. (SeqCode)
GCCGCCACGCTGTGCTGCGCTCGACGACCACGAAGAAGCCATGGCGGAGCTTAGAAGCGGTGCGAGTCGCTCGAGTGACACGCCCTTGCCGCTCGACAGAATCGGACTATGCCACCTCGCATCCACACGCGTAGAGTCCACGAGAAATCCCGACGGGTTGAGCAACACCACATCCTCGCCACTTGCATTCACATTGAACGATACAGCACGGCGGTGCGGAAATGTTCTCGACCATGCGTCATCCGTCATCATTGCATGCACGACCGTGTCTACAGCAATAACCCCACATGAATCTGCAGGCACGAGCGTAGACTCGTTTACCACAAGCGTGTCCCTGCCGCCCTCCGCACTTCCGTCGCATATCATCCAACCCTCGAGATCGAGCGGACGTCCACTTCCATTGAAGACCTCCACATAGTCGCACTGCATGGGCAGCGGATCAAAGAGCACTTCGTTGATGACGATCGTTCCACGTGCGGGCGGCAGCACGATCGTTCGCGACATCGTGTTATTCGCAGCTCGGTTGTCGTCTACATCTACCACCGCGCGCACAACAACGCTGTCGTTGAGCGAGTCTGTTCGCAGTTCCGACGTTGCAAGGCGGAGAACGAATTCTTCATTGGGTAAGAGTGAACCCGTGGGCTGACGTGCAACACTACGTCCATTCGACGTGCATATGCACGCAGCAGATGGCATCGCCTGAAGCCCGAAGTTCTGAACAACAACATCTACCGTCAGCGCGCGCGCGTTGATACGCACTGCTGCAATGCGCAGGTCTCGCTGCAGTCGAACGGTGCTGTTCAGGAACCCACACGTTGCGCTATCACTTGATTGACTTGCCGTCCATCGCGACTGTCCACCACCATCAACGCTGCGTTCGAGTGAGATACCTTTACGTCCCCACGACATTGAATACGCAATACTGTCGATCATCACAGAATCGGCATCGCGGACCGTGATTCTGTCTGTGGTGTTATTCAGCGATGGCGCGTGCACTTCAATCAGCAACGCATCTGGCCCAACCAATCGCGCTTCACGTAGCGCCAACGTATCACGTGTGATCACTGCGTAGGCGTGCGCAGGCAACGTCACATCATCCAACCGCGCACATGTTCGCGCGTCGCACAACAGCCAATCTCGCAGCCGCACACTCCGAGCCGTCGTGTTCACAATCTCTACCCACTCCGGTTCTCCTGCCGCAGGTGTTGGGTGCAGCTCGTTCAACTCCACTTGCGCAACGCAAGGGAAGGTGGCAAGGCAAAGAAGGAGGAGTAGCTGTGTACGGCGCATATCGCTATGGGTCGCGTTGGCATGGGATCGTGACACATCGTTCTCACACGCGGATGTGCTAGATTAGCCATCTACACAGGAAAACTCATGCGCATACCACACCTTTCCATTCTTGCCGCCCTGCTCCTTGCCACTCTGATAACGAGCTGCAGTACTACGAGTAACCCAACATCTCCTACTACCACGTCGAAGAATGATGTTCATGGCTTCGTGGAGGTATCTGACCAGTATCGCAATGACATGGCGGATAGAAGCGGAGTTGTCGTAACCATAACGAGTGCATCGTGGACTCGATCCGATACGACGGATGCTGTTGGAGCGTGGCACATCTACGATGCGCCCTCCGGAGTTTACACGGTAACGGCAACACGCGACTCTTGCGATACGGCCGTTGTTCGGAACCAGTCGTACTCGGGATCTGATAGTCTACGGATCGCAACAATGCGCCTTACGATGCCACTCAGTGTAGAGATGATTTCGAACGCACAGTTCGATGTGCGAACTGAATACGTGAATACTACCATCGATTCCGTCCTACGCACAGACACGATACTCGTTATATCTCTCACTGCCGACACGCCTTGCCGCAACGGATCGGTGTGGTTTCGGTGGGATGTGTACAACGCACGTACCGACGACTGCGATGCATTCGAGATAAGTGGTGGAGATATCTACACGCCACTGAGTGGGAAACTCTCGTATAAGCGTTCGCTCACGTATGCAGATTTACACTCTCACTTTGGTCCATCGCTGGTGGGGCGGAAGCTCTATATCATGCTGCGGTGCGGTCTGCCCGTTGCAAAGACCACGGCTAATCCGAAGGGCTGTTATCCGCCTGCCATTCATGAGTTTGTGTTGTAGAATATTGAGGCACGAAATGTACAGTCACATCATCTCGGTCTCGTTGGCGTTGTGCCTCATTGGAGGTTCTGTCAACGCGCAGCCTTTACAAACCTTCATCCCGTTCTCCTGCGGTGGTGGAGGAACTGGGTGGCGAGTATATTCCGATGCGAATTGGGATGGGAAACCAGATATACTCACCATACATCATTGCAATGGCCGGATGGAAGAACGACGATTGGACGGCGCTGGACCAGTTCTTCACCGGTTGAGTTCTTCCAACGAGTCTGCTCTATCTTCGGCGTCGGACGAAACAGACCTCGACCCGCTCACGTCAGGCATGACGTTTTCGAAGTTTGATTGTGTGTTGGGAGGAACAGGGTGGAGATTGGTTGAGGATTCCGATGGCGACGGCAAGCAGGACAAGATCACCATACGGCATTGCA
The DNA here is from genome assembly GCA_038202665.1 of Kapaibacterium sp. (SeqCode). Lineage (GTDB taxonomy): Bacteria > Bacteroidota > Ignavibacteria > Kapaibacteriales > Kapaibacteriaceae > Kapaibacterium. The sequence continues at coordinate 2,577 of JBBRES010000147.1, forward strand.
ACGGATGGCTTGAAACCAGGCTTCTCGACGGAACAGGACCGGTGACGTGGGTTGTTACGAAGGCGCAACCTCCCACTAATTCAACTCGTCCCGCTCAACCGTCGCAGACCTCTAGTGGCCCGATGAAACCAGCAACTGTACAGTTTCCAGACCTTACTGACGACGTTGGATTCCTCGTCCAGGTTCATCTTCTTGATGATAACGGACGTTCGGTCCTAACAGGCTTTACGAGTCCGCGTGAGATCCGCAAAGGCTACACATTGCAAGCGAACATGCTTCAAACAGGCACGTACGTATTCAACATTTTGTCGGAAGATGGCAGCTCCGTCTTGCGCGTCGGAACGATCTCGTTGGAGCCGGAGGAGTAAGTGCGGGAAGTCGAAGTTCATTGACCATGCATGTGCGTCCGAAAGAATGCGAGCACGTCGTTCTCATATATGATGCCGCCCGCCGCTGCTAGGTCGTTGTGCGTGCCGCCTTCGATTCGTCGAAACCTCTTGTATGGGCAGGCGATCGCATTGAAGACGCGCCGACCGTAGGAAATGTCGATGTTAGCGTCGTCCGTGCCATGTGCCACCATCACGGGATGAGTGATAGACCGCGCACTTTGTTCAGGTCGCACACTATCTACCACGAACTGTGCGATCCGCTCACTGCGCTCGAGGGCCGCATCTGGGATACATGGCAATGGCACCAAGAACTTTTGTTGGAAGTAGTCGTGGATCACTTCGCGAAGTGTTGCAAATGGACTTTCCACAACGCCGCAACAGATGCGAGAATCGACTCCCATGGCCTGTATTGCAACGGACGCACCGAGTGAATTTCCATAAATGCCGATTGGACCGCACAACGGGTATCGGCGTTGTATGGCATCGATGACGTACTGTACATCGCGCTTCTCAAAGTATCCGAACGTGCAATTCACGCCACCGCTCTCACCGTTCGCTCGTGAATCGTACAACACACAGTTGAATCCCTCTGCCGAAAGTCTCGCCGCGAACTCGATCATGGCATACCGCGACGCACCAATGCCGTGTAGTAGTATAATGGTACCTCGAGAAGTGTTGTGCGCAGCATGAACGAACCATCCTTTGAGCCGGATCGTTCGCTCGACGTCCACATCGAATGTTTCGAACGTCAACCCCACCGATGAAGGATCTAGAAGTGTGGGGTGGATCGCAAGTATTTCGTCAGGTGTAGCACGATGCGGTCTGATGGGCGAGTATGGGAGCACATTATCGATTGCATAGCGGAGTGCAAAAGCACCGAGCCCAACCATAAGCAACGCCCCAATCGCAAACCCGATGCGTCTCTTCATTCGAGTGATCGGCATAATGCCCTTCAGTTCTTGTACAACAGTGACCGCCCAGCAATATATTGCTTCATGAGTATGACAACCTATTATGGCTTCCGTGCCCATCGTGTCCGCGTAGCGGCACTCGCTCTGCTTGCCTCCTGCGCCGTGTCGTGTGCGAGCTCGCCACGCAAAGAACTTCCGGCAGGACCTCTGCAGGCAGAGTGTTCGATGTGGGTGATCACGAAACTTCCCGATGATATCAACACCGACGGAGATGAGTTCGCTCCTGTTCCGATCAACGACACCATGATGTTGTTCACGCGGGCACATCATGCTACATGCCAATGCGCGAGTGAAGATGTGTTTACGGCCGTGCTTCGTGATGGCGTGTGGAAGGTTCGCAATGCCCGACGTCCGGTGAGCGACTGCCATGAGAACTCCGTTACGTCGTACGACCCAACAACAAACACCGTTGTTGTCTACTCCCAGTACTATGCATCTCGTTCTGTGTACAACGGTAACGCCGCAAAGACGGCGAGTTCGCCGAGCGATGTAGCAACGCGCTCCGTGGTACCCTTCATTTGGGAACCCGATGTAGACTACTGGAATCCTTTGTTTGGCCCCATGCCCATGGTTCCTCAGTATTGGATGGCGTCACCATGGGATTACGAAATGATGAGTCGTGCACGGAGGACGTCGGCCGTGACCGACTTCGACGGCGATCTCTATACGTATTCATTCTTCAACGGCGATTTCCACGGTTTCCCGATGCGAATCGAGGGGGCAATCTCTACAGAGGCATGGGAGTCGGATGGTGTATGGTCTCAAGATAGATTGATGTTCCTCTTCACGTCGGACCGCGATAACAGCGCTCATCCATTCGACGCGAAGAAACCATACGTCGACGGAACAAGAAGTAATCCCTGGGGGAACACTGCGATCTATGCACAGTTGACGTCGGATTCCGGCACTACAACGTTCTCACTACTTTCTCCATGGCTCGACAGTCCTCTTGCAGAACGAACGCCTTCATTTTCTGCAACGGGCGATACACTCTACTTTTCTTCGAATGGCTTCGATGGTTTTGGTGGCATGGATGTGTTCTATTCTGTACGCATGGTGGTGGCCGATTCGGTTGCGTGGACGCGACCTCGCAACCTTGGAAGCGGCTTGAACACACGCTCGGATGAGCTCTGGCTCACGCGATGGACGTCAGATCGGTTCTTGTTCGGTGGGCGTTCAGAAGGCAACCTCAATATCTATGAAGCACGCAGAAGAGATGTTGGACGCGACCTTCAGGTACAGAGCACATGTCCCGCAGACAGCATCATCGAGGTTACGTTCTATGATGCATCGCATGGAGTGATGTCTGCAGTGCGTACATCGCCGTTCACTCATGTTTCTGTTCCTCGCTATGCGGAATACGTCGGCCTGCGCACACCAACATCTGAACTCGAGCGCATACTTTGTCGCTGTTACTCCAACGATACAAGTCTTGTCGTAACAACCGAGAACTTGCACCTACGTCCGTGTGCATCGCATTCGGTTGAATCAAATCGGACAACGCGTATTGCTACCATTCATCCCAACGAAACATCACAAAGCATCGAAGCGACCCTTGCCGCCCTCATAGCCCCTGTGGCCAATGCAGGCTTTGGATCGCGCATTCACTCGTTTGTCGCTACAACGTCTGCACATCATCAAGTGCTGATCGATGGCTTTTGTAAGCGCATGGCTACGTCGGATGCATCAACGGTGATCGTCATACATGCTACTGCAGAACTACAATCAACGATTACGGTGCAGTACGGCTCTTAAGGCAGCACCACAACACGCGCAGTAACGTGTGCAGACCCCGCGCGCAAACGCACAACGTAGGTCCCGGCTGCAAGCATGTGTACGTGTATCGGTACAGTGCCATGCATTGGCAAGGTGGCAAGGGAGGAAAGGACAGAACCTGTTATATCAACGAGTTCAATGGTAGCAGATTCTGACGTATGGATCTGTACGTCTATCACATCACGTCCGGGATTCGGAGAAATCGAAACAATCTGTGCTGCATTCAAAGTGGCTTGCTCTTCGGCAACGTCCGTGTACGTGCCATCGGTACTGACGGTGACGGCAGACAGATTCGAAGAACCACACGTGGAGTTTGCAACAATCGTATCTCGGATACTCGTGGAAGCAGGAATGCGAACGCACACTTCTACACTTGTTGTTTCGGACGGACCCAGTGCAATTGTTGATGGCATGACGGTAATCGATGAGCGACCGCTTCGCATCGAGAAGGATTGAATCACAAGCGAGTCTGTTGCGCTCGGATTCGTAATGGTTAACGGCTTGC
>JBBRES010000148.1:0-6152 GCA_038202665.1 Kapaibacterium sp. (SeqCode)
GCTCTTCGTCTTCTCGATGCGCTAGTCGTTACGACGTTTTTCGATAGTTCAAGACCGCCCACCCGTTCAAGAAAATGCCCATACCGAATACGGTAAGGAAGTGATATTTGATATCGTCGAACGTGCTACCGCGAATCACGACCATTCGCATCACCTCGATAAAGTAGCGTACCGGATTCAAACGCGTGACAACTTGTGCCCACTCCGGCATGCTGTCGATGGACGTGAAGAGTCCACCTAGCATAATAAAAATCATGATGAAGAAGAATGCCACGAACATGGCTTGCTGCTGCGTTTCCGCATAGGTAGAAACAAGCAAACCCATACCCAACACCGAGAAGATGTAGACGACGGCAAAGCCATAGAGCAACAGCACACTTCCTTCCGGGACGATGCCGTACACAAATCGCATCACAAGCATGCCGATGGTGAAGACCACCAGTCCGAGTACCCAAAATGGTATCATTTTCCCAAGGATGAATTGATACTTGCGAATGGGAGTCACGTTGATCTGCTCGATGGTACCGGACTCTTTCTCTTTGACGATGTTGAGCGCAGAGAGGTAGGCCGCCACCATCGTCACTAGAAATGCCAGGATACCCGGCACCATGTACATTTTGTAGCTGAGATGCGGATTGAATTTGTTTAGGGCGGAGATTTCGATTTGCGACACCGGACCGAAGCGTGCGGGCTGAATCCACTGTGTACGAAGCAGCGCGTTGTATTGCGTGACGATGGTGTTGAGATACGCGGCTCCAAGGTTGGCCTTCACACCATTGATGGCATTCACAGCAATGAAGAGCGTCTGTTTGTTGTCGCGTATCAGCGCACGATCAAATCCCTGTGGGATTTCAAGAATGAGATCTGCTTTGTCTGCTTCTATCAAGGCCATCGCGTCTCGATACGACGGCGTCACTTGTGCGAGTTTAAAGTAGCCGGATGCCGTGATCGACGTCACGAGGCGCTGCGAGCCAACGGAGTGATCATGATCCACTATGCAGACTGTAATGTTCTTGACTTCAAAATTCGCCGCATTCGGAAGAATCAAGAGCTGCATCACTGGCAGAATTAAAATCAAACGAAGAATGGTGGCGTTCCGAAATATCTGTCGGAATTCTTTGCGAAGGAGGAAGAGGAGTGTTCTCATGCGAGGCGAACCTTAAACTTTCGTACACTAATCACAACCAAGACCACCGTCATCGCTACTAAAACAAGGAGCTCTCGCCAAATGGACGTGATGCCGAGTCCCTTGATCATAACGGCTTTCACGATCGTGTAATACCAACGCGCTGGCACCAGGTTACTGATTACTTGCAGCGGTATGGGCATGTTCTCGATCGGGAACATGAAGCCACTAAACAACACAGTAGGCAGAAGCATCCCCATCATCGAGAAGAGCATGGCCGACTGTTGGGAGTTCGTAATCGTCGAGATAAGAAGTCCAAGAGCGAGTGATGTGAGAATGAATACCGTACTCACGCCGAAGAGCAGAAGTATGCTTCCCTGTACCGGCAAGTCCAGGACATACGTACTCAGAACAAGAATGGTGGCCACGTTTACAAGGGAGAGAAGGAGGTAGGGCACCACTTTGGCAACAATCACCAGCATGGGACGGAAGGGAGAGACCAAAAGAATCTCCATGGTTCCAAGCTCCTTCTCCCGTACGATGGCTATCGACGTCATCATCACACAGACGAGCATGAGCACAAGGGCCATCACGCCAGGAACAAAGTTCGGTGCGCCCTTGAGCTGCGGGTTGTACAACATGCGTACTTGCGTGCTGATGGAGAACGGCAAGGCTATCGATTGTACGGTGGACTTCTGGTAGTCTGCAATGATGGCCGACACATATGTTGTGAGCGTAGACGCCGTGTTGGGATCCGATGCGTCTGCGATAATCTGCACACGCGCACGCTGTGCATGCATGAGGTCGTTGTTGAAGTTTGCAGGGAATAGCACAACGAGCTTCACGCCGCCACTGCGAAACATTTCGTCGATCGAAGAATGTCCGCCCTGCGCTTCACGCACACGGAACGACCTACTGGCAGAGATCATTCCGATGATCTCGCGCGAAGCCACGTCGCGCGCATCGTCAATGATGACAATGTTGGCATTGCGTACTTCGTTCGTGAGAGCAAAGCCGAACAAGAGTATCTGCACAATGGGTAGCCCGAAGAGAATGAGCAGTGTCTTCCGATCTCGAAGCACATGCAGAAACTCTTTGCGAATGAAGGAGAGGAGCTGATTCATGATGGTTAGTCGGCCGTGCGTTGCGCACCACGCGCAAGTTGGTAGAACACAGCATCCATAGTTGGTGCATTGAACGTTTGCTTGAGATTACGTGGCGTGTCGAGGGCCTTAATGGCTCCGTCTACCATGATCGATACTCGGTGACAGTACTCTGCTTCATCCATGTAGTGGGTAGTGACGAAGATGGTAACGCCCCTATCGGCCGCAGCATAGATGAGGTCCCAAAACTGACGTCGGGTGAGCGGGTCTACGCCTCCCGTTGGCTCATCCAAAAAGACAATGCGCGGATCGTGAATCATGGCCACCGAGAACGCCAACTTTTGCTTCCATCCCAATGGCAACGAGCCAACAAGCTTCTTGACTTCTGCTTGCAGCCCTAGCTGCTCGATTAACTGGTCGCTTTTCTCTTTGATGGCCTGGTTCGACAACCCATACACGCCACCAAAGAACGTGATGTTCTCACGCACCGTAAGGTCTTCGTACAACGAGAACTTTTGACTCATGTATCCAATGGTGCGCTTGATTTCTTCAGGCTGGGTGAATACGTCGAAACCCGCTACTGTGGCGGCTCCTGACGTTGGATGTGAAAGCCCGCTCAGCATGCGCATGGCCGTGGTCTTCCCTGCTCCGTTTGCACCTAGAAAGCCAAATATCTCACCACTCTTGACATCAAAGGTGATTTTGTCTACTGCAACGAACGCTCCAAAACGCTTCGAGAGTTCACGAGTTTGGATCACAATGTCAGGCATGATGTTGTCCCATTAATCGAATGAAACAGTCCTCGATTGATGGTTCTACTTCTCGCAGTTCAACGTCTATATGTCCACGCGCGCGCATTGCATCTATCACCTCTTGCCGCCCTGCCGCCTTGCCAGATGCATCATGCACAAGCGTGAGGTGCACTTCGTCACCGAATGCATGACAACTCTCTGTGAATGACTCTGCCAGTAGATCCATGCGTAGGTGGTAGGCATCTGTGGCGCGAACCGAGTACAACGTTGTGGGAAAGGCATGCATGATGTTGCTTGGAGTATCAATCGACATGATACGTCCACCCTGGATAAGAGCGATACGCTCACACATCATCGCCTCGTCCATGTACGGCGTCGAGATCAGAATGGTAATGCCTTGTTCTTTGAGACGTGTGAGCATTTCCCAGAACTCCTTACGCGACACTGGATCCACACCCGTTGTGGGTTCATCAAGAAAGAGTACTTGCGGCTTATGAATGAGGGCGCAACACAAGGCAAGCTTTTGCTTCATGCCGCCACTCAGTTTTCCGGCACGTCGAGTTTTGAATGGCTCGAGTTGCACGTAGATGTCGCGGATCAATTCGTAGTTCTCTTCGACCGTTGTACCAAAGAGTGTTGCAAAGAAGTTCAAGTTCTCTTCTACCGACAGATCTTGATACAGCGAGAACCTGCCAGGCATGTATCCCACGATACCGCGAATGGCACGAAAGTCCTTCACCACGTCGAAACCCGCCACCGTGGCCGTTCCTGCGTCGGGAAGGAGCAAGGTGGTAAGGACGCGGAACAAGCTCGTCTTGCCGGCTCCGTCGGGTCCGATGAGCCCAAAGAGCTCGCCGGGTTGGACGCTGAACGACACATCGCGTACGGCGGTTATCGCGCCCTTGTCGTACGTTTTTCCGATGCTGTTGAGGACAACGCCATTGGACAATGTGTTAGAACTTGACTTCACCGTACATCCCGATCTTGAGTTTTCCGTCGTTCTTCACCTTGATCTTGATTGCATACACAAGGTTGGCGCGCTCGTCTTTTGTTTGAATGGTTTTAGGTGTGAACTCGGCCTTATCACTAATCCAAGCGATTGTTCCTTGGAGTGTGCGTGTTGCGTCTGCGCCGTTGTCGACGATTACATTCACGCGCTGACCCAGTGCGATCTGCGAGAACTGACCTCCGCTTACGTACGCACGCAGGTAGATGGTAGAGAGGTCGGCAATCTTATACAACGCCTTGCCAACCGTCGTTACTTCATATTGTTCTGCATACGTCGTTAACACCGTACCATCAACGGGATTCACGAGTTTGCATCTCGCGAGCTGATCATTGAGTTGTTCGATTTGCACGCGTAGCGGCATGGACTCTTCCGAGATGCTTTGTGAAGATGTATTGAGCGTTGCATACAATGCATCAATCTGTTTCTTGAAGACCATCACGAGCGTCGTAGCATCGTCGTACTGTTTCGGCGTTGCGGCATCTGCTTGCACGAGCTTGGCTAGTCGTACTTGTTCACGTTGCGCTCCAGCCAGTTGCTCTTGAAGTGCAGCAACCTGAGCAGCAATCTGAGGTCGCCTACTGAGAACCGCAGCTATTTGCGCTTCGAGTTGTTTCTTTTTGAGTGCGAGTTGCACAGAGTCAATCGAGCCGACAATGGCTCCTGCTGCGAGCGTTTGGCCCTCGGTGACCGAGAACTCTTCCAGACGTCCGCTGGCCTCGGCAGACACAATGGTCTCTGTTGCCTCGAAGGTTCCGGAGGCATCGTACGTGACCTTGCCATTCCCGCATGAAACGAGTGTAAGAGCAGCAAGGCCAAGAAGGCAGATGTTCGTGAAATACACAATGGTTCGTTTCATCGCATTACTTTCCGGATGTCGTGTTGTAGTTGTAGATGGCCATGAGTTGTTGCACACGATGCAGCGAGCGCTGTCTGCGTGCGAGATCTTCCGCATTCAAGTCACGCAGATAGTCGCGTGTAGTAAGCACACCATTCAAGAATTGTGCATTCGACGATGCTCGAACGGCAGCTCGCAGAGCGATGATCTCGTCGTCGAGTCGTAGTGCCGTATCGTACTTGGAGAGTTCCGCACGTTGCTGGCGTAGTACGAGCGCTGTATTGAAAAGGAAGGTTTCTTGTTGCACGTCCACGAGTGAGCGTTGAACGTTCAACACTTCGCGTTCTGCGGACGATGTGTAAAGTCCACTCAGCGACCACGTCAGTCGCGCGCCGGCGATGTAATACGGTTCGAAGTCGTTGGACAACATGTTCAACGCCGGACGTCCGAATCCACCTTGTGCAAAAAGTCCAAGGCGCGGAATACTGCGTGCTGAGATCACATCTGCTTGCACGGCGAGCGATGTGCGCTGCGCCTCGTAGACCTTGAGCTCGGGTCGGCGAATGGCATCCTCTAACGACGCAATCGGTGGCTCGATGAATTCCGTCGAGTCCGTCAGATCCGTATTGATGAAGAGTCCCAACATTTGCACGTACGCTGTGCGTGCCGTCCGAAGATCGAGTTCGCGCTGTTGTTGCGAGAGCTGTTCTGCTCGCAGCATTTGCGCACTACTCTTAAGCGCCGCGCCTGCTCCGACGGCGCCCTCGACGCTCTTGATGGCTGTGTCGACGTCACGTCGAAACACGCGCACTTGCCCGATCTGATCGTTCAGCAGGAGCACGCCAAAGAACAGCTGATTGATACGCTCTCGCAGCTTGTACAGATCTACGTCGAGCTTTCGCTCTTCCACGTCAGCATTCGCCTCTTGCACCCGTTGTTGCTGATGGATTGTGCCGCCGTCGTAGATCGTCTGCGTTACTTCGCCGAAGATTTTGTACTGATCCTTTGCAACCGATTCAAATGAGAGACCTGGAATCCGCACCGGTAGTTCTGTGACAGCAGATTGATACGTTGCCTGTCCGTTGATCGCAACCTGCGGCAAGTACCCCTTCCCTGCCGCCTCTACAGAGTAGTCCTTGCTTGCAGCAATCAATGCTCGTTGTTTTTGTTGCGGATAGTACGCAACAGCTCGTGCTAGGCACGTGTCGAGCGTAATGGTTGATGGACGTTGCGCCTGCGCAGCGGCGCTCAACAACGTCAATGCAAGTAGGAGGAGGAGATGCTTCTTCACAGCCGTACCTCGAGCATTGCGTGGATCCACGTCGGG
>JBBRES010000149.1:0-5998 GCA_038202665.1 Kapaibacterium sp. (SeqCode)
GTTTGAATTCGTCAACATCACGGTGAATGCTGCCGCCGGAACGTTTAGTTCTAACGGCAATGGCGCAATCTTAATCGTCCACTTCCAGCCGCAGCACATAGCCGAACGCGCCTTCTTCTATACGGAGGACAAGCCTGTAAAAAATGTAGGGTTTAAGGCAAGTTCGCCAACCGGTAGTGCAGAGCCACTGCTTGACCCACCAATCGATGCGATTCTTGCGCATGATTCCCGACTTGCCTTCAGAGTTCCGAACGGTTACCGAGGAACGATGAGCATCGAGGGTCTGCTAGATTGGTCGAAGTTTGAGATGAGTGTATCGCCTGCTGCAAAGCCGCCGGCAATGGACCATATCCTAACTATGATCGACTCGGCATTCGTTTCGAAGTATTCGTTCGAAGTAGGTGGGGCCACCAAGAATGCAAAGCCCGGGACTCGCATAAAAGGCAAGACCAACATCAATGCATTTGCCTCTCCAAAGGTATCGATGCAGATCGGCGCGGAGGCGGCAGTCATGAAACGCGTCGACCTGAAAGACCGTTTCGAAACAAGTAGTGATTTCCGCGCGGCCATTCCAGTAGACATGATGACGAGCATCATTGCCGCCTACAATGAGAAGCCGCCTATCAAGAATCCGTCGGCCACTGAAACATCGATTGAGTATCCGTATCGGTTGATGCTCTCGCCAAACAAGTATGCTGGATGGGCACATGCAACGAAACCCGTGTGGAATCCGAGTAATCATCGCGCAGAACTGTGGCACACACGTCTTGGCGTTCGCAATAGCGACGGCACTGTAAGCGAGACCTCGTCGGCGTTGCGCACGGTGCGCGCCGTTTGGTCGCCCGACTATGGCGTAGACTATGCGATGAGTCCCGTGTACAGGGAGCGTCCGTTCCGCACATCAATCAATCGACGCGACCGTCACGAAATCGTTCAGCTCACGTCTGATTACAACCTGGTCGAAACGAAGATCGCTCCGATCAACGTGAACCGCATGATGCTCACGTCGCTCGGTGCTTGGATGGATAGCGCGGGTGCGTGGGACCCAAAGAACGAGGGTAGCACGAAGCTCGACGTCGAAGGTTGGATTCAACGCGGTGCACAAGGTCGCGACTCATTCGTGCGCATCTCGTACAAGGGCTTCCTCTTCCCATTCGGAAACCGCGCAACGCTGCTGAAAGAAACCGAACGCAAGTTCCGTCGCACGCCACGCGGACATATGGCGGCATACTTGATGCAACGCATGTACATCATTGTGCGCGAGCCCGTGCGCGACTTCCCGGCGGCTGGTATTCCAGGAATGAAGTACTTGGGCAGAGAGTTTCCATTCCGTCGAGTCACAATCACAACAAAGCAGACGCCGAATCTCGAGTTACCAGTGACGGTCTATCCTAGCTTCTCGCCCAACAGCTTCTGGCCAAAGTTCACGAATAATGGTTCGATTGTCGACATGCAATGGTCGTGCATCGGGACGGACTGGGATAACAAAAACGTGCAGTTCAGCGCGCCACTTGCCTTCATTGCAAATGGCGATGCAACGTCGAATGCGGCAGGGGATCTGACGAAGATGACCAACTTCATTGCGAACTCCTACAACGGAATGACGGCGCAGCGAAGTCTCAACATGCAAGGTCAGTCCATCGCTCTCGCGCCAAGCGTCAAGCTTGGAGACACGTCGATGCCCACCACCACGTTCATGTTGCACGGCTATACGGCCGAAGGTGCACCGAACAACGAAGTGCAGTTTTTCCCGCGCATGGAGCGAGCGGACATAAAAATCGACAAGGTGCAAGAGCTCCTTGGGACGGATGCAACGAAGTCGATTTCGTACTTCGATCAGTACCTGAAACACGCTTTTGAAACAGGTGTGAATGTTGCGCAAGGCGGCACGCCCAACATCAACGACGTGCTGAATCCGTCGCAGATCTTCGCGAAGCTCACGTCGCCACTCACCATGGCATTCTCTGGCGCCAGCGATAAGAGCGGCGGACTGGGTGCGCCGGACATCAACATCAGCGGACTGTCGCGCTTGATGGGTCCCATTGCAGGCGACCTCACGAATGTTGTGGATAGCGCCATCGCCATCGGCAACTTCGATCCGATGCAGTACTTCCAAAACATGCTCAATGCGAAGATCTTGGGAGACATCACGCTTTCTGACGTGCTGAAGTTTGTGTCGGGCGTTCTCGACAATCTCGACAAGATGCCTGGACTCGACAAAAAGGATGCATTCATGGACACGGATGCGGCGAAGAGCGCAACCGACGCCGCGAACGAAATCAAGTCACAAGCACTCGCGCTAAAGGCCGAAGCAGAGAAGCTCGCTAACGACATCGATTCAGAAGTGAAGGCAGCTCGCGACGCGCTGATTGCAAAGGTGAACGACATCAAGACGGAGATCGAAGGCTACATAAACGACGGGAAGAAGATCGTTGAAGACCGTATCAATGAGTGGAAGAAGATCGTCAACGACAAGGCCAACGAGCTCAAGAGCGAGATCGACAAGGTATTGGGTCCACTGAAGGAAGCAGGGAACGAGGCGTACAAGAAGTACGAAGAAGTCAACAGCTTAATCAATACGCTGAAGCAAGGACTGCAACTCGTCTATGAATGGAGCACGGAAATCAAGGGAAGTCCGGGCAACATTTTGGTTCCACTCAATCCATCGGCAACGAACAAAGACGACAAGGCAATTCTCTACCTCAAGGCGTCGTTCACAAAGAAGCTCGATCTTAATCCGCCGGATGTGCGCATCTACGGTTCGCTCAGCAATTTTGTGATCAACCTCATTGGTGATGGTGCCGCACAGTTCTTGATCATCAAGTTCAATCGGTTGTCCTTTTCGGCAACGATTGGACAAAAACCACAGGTCGACCCAGACATCAAGGAAGTTGCCTTTGCAGGTCCGCTTACCTTCGTCAACAAACTCAAAGACCTCATTCCCAAAGGTGGCTCGGCCGGCGGAGTCGGATTCTCGTTCGACTTCAACGTCTTGCCCAGCGGCATCACGGCTCAGCTTACGATCGGATTGCCGAACGTCACAATTGGCGTCCTCTCTCTGCAGAACATGGCCTTCATCATGCGGATTACCATTCCGTTTGATGGCAGACCATTCAGCGCATACTTTGCGTTCTGTACAAAAGAGAGTCCTTTCCGCCTTACCGTGATGGTGTTTGCCGGTGGCGGATTCTTTGGCATCGAGGTAACGCCAAGCGGTGTGAAGATGCTCGAGGCAGCACTTGAGTTTGGTGGCAACTTCGCCTTCGACTGCGGTGTCGCAAGTGGCGGCGCAAGTGTGATGGCCGGCATCTACTACAAACTTGAAAAGAAGAGCACGCCAGATGGTGACAAAGACTATAGTGAACTCACGGCCTACTTCCGTTTGCAAGGCCATCTAAGTGTACTTGGCCTTATTCATGTGAGCTTGTTGTTCGAACTCAAACTCACATGGCAGAACAATGGCAAGCTCTTTGGAGTGGCGACCGTCGAGGTGGAAATATCCATTCTCTTCCTCAGCTTCAGCGTAGGCGTTACAGTCGAACGACAACTCAAGGGTAGCGATGGCGATCCCACGTTCCAACAGATGTTGCCAACGCAAAATCTGTGGCTCACCTATTGCGAAGCATTCGCGTAAGGAACGGAGAACACAATGAAATCTCAAGAACTACAATGGACCGTGGTCCCGTTCGATGCAGAAGTAATCGACGGTCGCACGTACTGCTCAGCTGCTATTACGGTGCTTCCACGGTTGCTCGACGACACCACGGCCGAAGCCCATTTGTCTGACTATCCAGACATGATCAATTGGCCGAAGACATTGCTGTACGCCGATCTTACCTTGGTGATGAATGGGAAGTCCATTCCCATGTCAGACCTGGAATTCATCGATGAACAGGCAGACCCCGAGATATGGCATGGCGTGTTCACGAAGAAAACTCTCGTCCGACCGTTCGAGATGAAGCACTTCACGGACTATCGCATCTTTACGTTTCCCGTGAATGGTGTTCAAGAAACGTTGGGCAAGATGTACGGTGTGATGGCAAAGAAGTACGCACTTACACAACCCGTGATGGAATCGGCAAAGGTCACCAACACTGTTGGTAAGCTGACGAGTCAAAACATCAAGATGCCGGAGATTCTCGAGACGCTCGACTTCATCATGGCAGACGAGAAAACCGAAAGCCAGATGAGGCAGTTGAAGGAAGGGTTCCAGAAAGAAGGAACCGCAGCGGCACGCAGAATGATGCAGCCGTCTACAACGTCGAAAGTGCGCGAGATCAAACGCGGCCCTATCGACATGCGTACAGACTCGCCCGAGGGCATGCTCTACCAACCATTCAGCTCATCGCCCGCCGGACAACTCCATGCAGCGGAACTCTTCCATACGGCACGGAACTATGCTGTGCCCGGGATGTTCGAGGGGAAAGAAGTAGAACGTATTAGCCGACCCAAGATCCCGGTACCTACATTCGACTTCCATCAAGTGATCTCCGTGATGCGCGAGTATCCCAAAATGTTGCGGTACTTGGGCATTGTGATTCACGTTCGCTTCGAACTTCCGAATGGTGCTTCAGCAAAGGACGAGATCTTCTGCAAAGCATCGTGGTCGAAGCCACTTGCTCTGCCAACGGTAGATCTCTTCCCTCATACAGCCTACGACCTTGCAACAAGTGGCGACCCTGCCTACTGGCAGTTTCTGCCGCTCGCAGACGCCGACTCGGAGGTCAAGGGTGGACTACTTTGCTTGGACGACACGTCGCACTTTGCCATCACCCAAATTGACGTTGATGGCGCGGCACTCAAAACTGTAGGCTACGCAAAAGGGCTCAAGCATTGGACGAAAATGACTGCCAAGCAGAACGATGAACGCAGAGAATCTGCCACGCCTGCAGTGCGCGGCATTGGGCTAGGACTCATTCGTGTGAATCGCGGACTCAAACTTGCGAAGTCGATGCTGCGATCTGTGAAGAACTACAACAAGATCGTTGGCGGAACCAAAGTTGTACTCTATGCAGACGATCTGATTCGCGGATATCGCGTAGACATCTTTGACGACACCGCAAAGTCGTGGCAGTCGCTCATGCGACGTAATGCCACGTACAAATTCCTAAAGGCGTCGGGAGATCTTGCTACAACAGGCATTGTCGCTCTCGACGAAGAAGGGACGCTTACGTTTGGTGTCACGCGCCCACATGCCCCAGACGATGCTCCGATCAAAGATCTCTATGCACACGAGATGGTGGCGCATTGGGAGGGTTGGAGTATGGTGGTGCCGCGCATTGGGAACCACATCGATCCCGACGACAAGACAACAACGGATGCAACGAAGAAGAACATCAATACTCCTCCAGCCGGCTACGACTATCAAGTGGCGACGGAAATGGAAATCGTCAAGGGATCTCTGCCTCGACTTCGGTACGGACGCAAGTATCGTATGCGGGTGCGTTGGGTAGACATCTGCGGCAACGGCGCAAAGTTCCAAGAACTGAACCCAAATGATTTCAACTGTAGCAGTCCGCTTGTCAAATACATGCGGTGGGATCCGATCATCTCGCCAACAATTGCATTCAAAGCACAGCCCGTTGAAGGCGAATCGCTTGAGCGAATGGTGATACGCAACTACAATGCATCAGAGGACGACTCGGTAAGCGTAGACACTACATAGACCAGTGAGCGTCACTTCTTCCCGCCCCTTGCTGCCGTTGAGACGTGTGAACGACATGGCAAGATGGACAGTTCACCTACGGGTCCGATGAACAGCGACAATGCCACGTACTCTATGATCGTGCAGCGCACTGGTGCAAACCACGATCTACCCGAACAGTGGTATACGCGTGATACGTCTGACAATCTCGTCCCCACGGCAACACCAAAAGACACAGACACACGAGCACCACTTGTTACGAGTGGCGCAACGCAAGTGCCATATCTCCCCGATCCTCTGTCACGCGGCCTTACCCTTCAGGGTGTACCAGGTCTTGGCGTAGGCGAGTTCATG
>JBBRES010000150.1:0-5993 GCA_038202665.1 Kapaibacterium sp. (SeqCode)
AGGTTAGTGACCCTCCGCCGTCGACATTCGCTCTATCAAATGCAGAAGACGCATCAGACAGCGCAACCACCTCGTCGTCAACACCACCGCCATACAACGGCAGTAGATCACGGATGATGAAACCACGAATATCATCGGCGCCAATGGCGCGCGCATGGTCAGCACTCATAGAGAGCATGCGCTCGGTAGTTGCCGTGTCTCCCGCTTCGGCGCTATGCGCGGCAATGAAGACAGCTAATTGGGGTCGCATTTCGTCGTGTGGTGTTTGCGAGAATTCTCTTTGAAGCACATCCGAAATACGCTGGTGGACTGCCTTTCGCTCTTCGTATTCGGGCCGGTGTAGGAAGTACGTGTACGCGAACGATTGCACGAACTCATACGTGGTGGTCTTTACTCCATACCGAGTTCGCATGCCTAAACTCTTAATCAATCCTGTGGTCTGCTGAATCCGGCGAAGCTCGCGCACTGTTGTAAGAACATCGGTGTTCATGAGAGCAGAGATCATGAAGGCAGTAAACTCCTGACCTTCGGCAGCGCATAGTGATAAGATCACAGCATCTGCTTCGGGGATCTCTTGCAGAACAACATCGGTGTTTGGATGTTCACCAATCGTTACGGCGAGATCGTCAGAGAAGTCACCATTTCTCTCGAGGTACTTCACGTACTCGACAAGGATTCCTGGAATGCCGGCTGTGCGATCGTGCAACCGAGCAAGGACGGGTTCGGTGACGTCGTGGCTTGGTGCCAATGCATGTACGATGGCAGAGCTCTCGGCGAGCGAAAGGGCTTGAAGGCCGATTGTGTGATCCGCTATCGACGGTGTATGCATCAACGACGTGAGTGTTGGATTGATGCGCTGAGAAACGGTAGACGTTACCGTCCACACCAGGAGCAAAGGGAGTCGGTGCGAAAGGTCTACCAATGCCCGTAGCACTTCCACACTCTGGCTGTCGGCCCAATGGCCATCGTCTACCAGTAGCACGTATGGTTGGCGCTCGGCAATGGCCGTTAGAGTTCCTATGCATTCCTCGATTGCCGCACGTTTTTTCTGTTGGAGTGCAGAAGTCTCGCGTTTGTATTCACTCACGTCTTGCGATATGGCCTTCACGGCATAGAACAAATCGCCGGCGATAGGAATCGACGCGAGCACAGACATTCCAATGTTCAGCGCAAGGCGCTTCTTTGCCGCGGCGCCGCTGTGGATATACATCTGCTCGATAGCATGACCGAATGGTTGGAGTGGCTGAATGCCACCTGCATGGAACGACCCAATGGGAGGTCGGCAATCCACGCGAAGAACCGTTAAGTCTGGAAGAGTGGCCTTACAAGCGTCTTGTATCCATGTAAGCAGCTCGCTCTTTCCCATTCCGGGCTCTGCGCGTACGATCAAGACTTCGCCACTTCCCTTCATGGTGCGCTCGCATGCCTGAAGGATTCGGTCGCATGCGTCTGCTCTACCGATCAGGGGCTGGAGTTCAGTCATTGCGCTTCTCCCCCGAAGCAGAACGATGCACACCGAGGAATGCGCGAAGCAACTGCTCCGCATCTGCATCACCACTAGATATTGCGTGGGAACCTGATGCAGCACTGCGTGCAAGATCGAATCCACCCTGATCTTCCTGTCTGCCGTACATCAGCACCGAAGCGTATGTAATGAGCAGCATAAACTCCAAACTCAATGCGCCAAGCACCACCGATGGGTCAGAGGCGGGAAGGAACTTCAAACCACGAATACCAATGACGATGATGAGCATCGCTGCGCCGATGTACACCACGCCTAACACGGCATTGCTGTACCGATCAGTGAAGTATTCGCGCATGTAAAACTTCACGCCAGCGTGCACATTGATGAGTTGCGAGAGTCCACTCGAAACTCTCCATTGCAATGCACGCTGCAGTAACTCAAGGTCGGTAAAGTGGACGTTGTAGATCTCGGCAAGATCGTGCAGTCTGCGTGTGTCTGCCGTGGTAATGTCGCGAGTAAGTGTTTTGATTTCTTCGGCGGTATGCTCTCCATACAACGACCATGCAAGTCTGTCGAGAACGTTCAAAATCTCTCGTTCAATCTTTTGACGGACAAGACCTATGCCAGGAGGAAGCAGGGTTGTGATAATGGCGGCAAGGAGAACGCTGGCCACGAAGACAATGGGGGTAAGAGAAATCAGCGGTTTGAAGATGTACTCGGCTGGAACGGGAATGTCCGGTCGCTCCACAATCTGACGGGCAGACCTCTCATCCACAAGCGCCCACGTTCCCACGGTATGTGTTTCAATGATCTCTTCTGAACGGTTCTCCGAGATTCGATACACCACCTTCTGTCCGTCGTGGAGGACCTCGCTTCGCAAGAACGATCGGAAGAACATCTCCATCGCGGGAGTTGCAACGAACAACATCAACACAACGCAGCATCCTACAACGAGCGACGCGAAGAGCGCCACTTGCTGAGATGTATGCTCGGTGAGTTCAACGTATTTGGATCTGGTGGTAGCGCTCATAGCGCAAGTATACGCATCGTGGACGAGCCGCTCCTAACGAGAAAGCGGGTCGGCACATTGCTGCGCCGACCCGCTTCTTCAATCTGCATGGATAGCCGACTTATTTCTCGTCGACAATCGTATAGTCTGCCTCTTCCACCTTGCCGCCTTGTGGCTCCTCGCTACCGGAAGCTCCTGCGTCTTGGCCTGGCTGTCCGGCGTCTGGTGCGGCCTGAGCGTACATTTTAGACGAAGCCTCGCTCCAAAGCTGGTTCAAAGAATCCATTGCTGGACTGATGTCTGCCTGGTTGTTCTTCAGTGCGTCTGCCAAACGATCCTTTGCTTTCGTGATGCTTTCCTTTGTGGCAGCATCGAGCTTCTCTTCGAATTCCTTGAGCTGCTTTTCAGACGAATACACAAGGTTGTCTGCCTGATTGCGGAGTTCGATCTCTTCCTTGCGCTTCTTGTCTTCTGCAGCATGATCTTGAGCAGTGCGCTTCATTTGCTCTACTTCGTCCTTTGAAAGCCCGCTTGAAGACGTGATGCGGATAGACTGTTCCTTGTTCGAAGCCTTGTCTTTTGCCGCAACGCTCAGGATACCGTTGGCGTCGATGTCGAACGTTACTTCCACTTGCGGTACGCCGCGCGGTGCTGGCGGAATGCCGTCTAGGTGGAACTTGCCGAGTGACTTGTTATCGCTGGCCATCGGACGCTCGCCCTGTAGAATGTGGATCTCTACGGAAGGTTGGTTGTCTGATGCTGTCGAGAATGTCTCCGTCTTGCGGTGTGGGATCGTGGTATTCGCTGGAATCATTGGCGTAAGTACGCCGCCCATGGTCTCGATTCCAAGCGTGAGTGGGGTAACGTCCAGAAGAAGCACGTCCTTCACATCGCCCGCCAACACACCACCTTGGATTGCTGCACCAACGGCCACAACTTCATCCGGATTCACGCCCTTGTTGGGTTCTTTTCCAAAGAAGTTCTTGACGAGCTCTTGGATCTTAGGAATGCGAGTAGAGCCACCAACAAGGATTACTTCGTCAATCTGCGAAGGAGTGAGCTTTGCGTCTTTCAGTGCTTGCTCGCACGGACGGAGTGACCGGTCGAACAGATCCACGCAGAGTGATTCAAACTTTGCGCGCGAGATAGAGATGTTCAGGTGCTTCGGACCGTCTGCCGTTGCTGTTACGAACGGAAGGTTTACATCTGTTTGGAGCATCTGCGACAGTTCGATCTTTGCCTTCTCTGCTGCTTCGCGCAAACGTTGCAGCGCCATAGCATCCTTGCGGAGGTCGATCCCTTCTTGCTTCTGGAATTCATCGGCAAGGAATTCGATCAGTCGGTGATCGAAGTTGTCGCCGCCCAAATGCGTATCGCCATTCGTGCTCTTCACTTCGAACACACCTTCGCCAATCTCGAGAATCGAGATATCGAACGTACCGCCACCAAGATCGTACACCACCACTGTTTGGTTCTGTCCCTTTTTGTCCATGCCATAGGCAAGAGCAGCGGCTGTTGGTTCGTTGATGATGCGGCGTACCGTAAGGCCTGCAATCTCACCGGCGTCCTTCGTTGCCTGACGTTGCGCATCGTTGAAGTAGGCGGGAACCGTGATCACGGCTTCGGTGACTTTCTGTCCGAGGTAATCTTCTGCCGTCTGCTTCATCTTCTGCAAGATCATCGCAGAGATTTCAGGTGGTGAGTACAGACGTCCGTCGATGTCGACGCGAGCACTGTTGTTCTCGCCGGCAACCACTGCATAGGGAACAGACTTCGCTTCTTCGGTCACATCGTTCATGGTACGACCCATGAAACGCTTGATGGAATACACCGTGTTTGTTGGGTTCGTAACAGACTGTCGTTTTGCAGCTTGTCCTACTAGACGGTCGCCGCTCTTCGTGAAGCCTACGATCGACGGAATTGTACGCATTCCTTCGCTGCTCGCGATCACGATGGGCGAGTTGCCCTCCATGACGGCAACAACCGAATTCGTCGTACCAAGGTCAATACCAATGATTTTTCCCATTGTGGGGTCCTTTTGAAGGTAAAGTTGATAATCGAGTTGAAGGTGTGTGCGAGAATGTTCTCTTACACGAAAAACAGCCCTTGAAGAACCGTGCCAAACTCGAAAATCATGTCAAAAGGACAGGAAGGCGGCAAGGATTTTGCCATTCTGGCGGCTCGTTGCCATCCAGGCAGGCGTTTGTCACGTTTTGAACAACGGGTTGATGCGGCGAAGAGGTTTCTGTATTATGCAACCGCAGCGTTTATCAATCCGGCTGCGTTTTGGGAGATTATTCATCGAGGCTTCAATGCAACGTCAACGACCCCTCTTCATGCTCGCAGTACTTTTCTTGGGCCTGCAGCTATCACTCTTCTCGCAAACGTATCGTTTGACAGCATTGCAGAAGGGCGACACGCTCGGCATCATCGAATTCAAGTTGTTACCAGAGATTGCACCCAAGCATGCTGCATTCGTCGCGGCGCGAATTACGGATGGCTTTTATAGTGGATCCGCATTTCATCGAGTGATTCCCAAGTTCATGATTCAAGGTGGCGATCCGAACTCGGTAAGCGGACCTAAAGAAACGTGGGGATACGGTGGCTACTCTGAGACGGTACCAGCTGAATTCGGCACTACCAAGCATCTTCGAGGCAGAATCTCGGCCGCTCGCACAAACGACCCCAATAGCTTCAGCGGTCAGTTCTTCATTTGCGTCGTGAACGCCCCTTCACTCGATGGTCAATACTCAGTGTTTGGAGAAGTGATATCCGGTATGGATGTAGCAGACAAAATCGTCAACATGCCACGCGACGCAAACGACAACCCCATCAACAAAGTCTCGATGTTCATAGACGTTGCTACAAGCGTGAGCGAACAACTCGAACACCAGCATGCAACGGTGTTTCCACAGCCCGCCCGTTCAAGCTTGTCGGTAGTGGTAGACCATTCTTCAACGATCAGTATCATGAACCTCGGCGGCGACGTTGTCCAGCTACAGCACGTAGATGCCGGCACAGGCATCCTTGACGTCAGCAAGCTCCCATGCGGTGTGTACGTTTTACAGGTTGCATCCGCGATCGGCACATCGTACCAGCCCATCGTGATTGCAGCGCCGTAACTCAGCCTCCAAGCCACGAGGCAGAACGAACACAAAGCGAATCATTACGCAGCACGATTTCAGAGCACCAACATCCACATCATTTATTCCACAGGAAACCATGCAGTCACTCATTGCAGAATTCGATCACGAATCCGCGAATACGCGTAAGATGCTCGAGCGTCTTCCAGACGAACATTTCCAGTGGAAGCCGCACGAAAAGTCCTTTACGTTGGGGAAGCTGGCCACGCACATTGCGACCATGCCAGGATGGTTTACGATGACGGTCGGGCAGCCTGAGTTAGATCTGTCTGTGCCAATGGAGCAGCCGAAGCCACAAACCCGTGAAGAGATTCTATCCATCTTCGATACAGAGACTTCTGCGGCGCGCACCGCACTCTCGACTGTCACAGAAGAC
>JBBRES010000151.1:0-5987 GCA_038202665.1 Kapaibacterium sp. (SeqCode)
TGATACTGTCTTGCTCGTGATACACCCGCTTCTCTTCGTCTGATTGCTCCGCAAACGCGTGTTGATCCCAGAACTCGGGCTTTGCAGAGTCGACGTCTGGAGCGACGGTCATGTTCGGATTCGTCACGCCAGTAGTCGTTCGCGATGAGCCGCCCTTTGTGCTCACGTTTACAGAAATCGTGGTGGGCGCTTGCGGTCCGAGCAATGAATCCGCAATGGGCTTGTTCACGATCACATCGCTCACAAACGTATTGGCAACAACGCTTGCCTTCACATTCAAAAGTCCGGCAATAACCATCACCTCGACGCCAGCCGATACTTGCTGATATGTTGGCACCCACACACTGTCGCTTACACGATCATAGTGTTGCTCATACCGCAGGTTCTTCAAGAAGGGGAACGCTGTTTCCTCTGTAGGAGCAAACTTGGCATCGATGATCTGATACGTTCCCTCGACGATCACCAGTGTTCCTTCAAAGCCAGGAAAGATGCGGGCCTTGGGCTCAAAGGCGATCTCGTAGACCATTTGCTCTCCGAGTGACTTCTTCGAGAGAATAGTGTACGCGTATTCATCGAGGGCATCCGATCCTAGCGGTGTTATGAGCGTTGTGTTCAGGATCTCGACTTCATCTTGCGTGAAGTCAAAGAAGTCGTCAAACACGGCAAGATTGTTTGCTGCACCAATGTTCTTCGTCTGTCTGCGCTGCAACAACACAACATGCTTCTTTGGTGTTGGTTGACGTACTTCGTAGACCTTCGAAAACGTCTCCATGATGGTGCTTCGATCTTCGTTGCTCACACCACGCAAGTCAAGATCCATGCGAAGCTTTGAATACGTGGAGCTCTCGAGAGACGTGATACGCGCCGCGTTCTCGTTTTTTCGCGCAACGGCACGTCGTATCACTTCGTCTGCGTTGATGTCGCCCACTACCGTTACACTGTGCTTGAGTACCGACTGCATTGGTAGGCGAACGTCTACGCGTGTTTGTTCCGGCGAAATCTTCAGCACTCGCTCTCCATACCCAACACTTCGCACGCTGATCGTATACGAGGCGGTTGGTAATGGAAGGCGGAATGTGCCACCAGATCTGCTGTACGTGCCTGCGTTGCCACCTTGCACGCGAATGGACGCACCGTTGATCGGCTCGCCTGTTGCACTATCCTTGACCACACCCGACCACACTGTCTGCTGCGCAACAACCTGACTATGAACTAGAAGTATGAAGGCGGCAAGGAGGAAAGGTGCGGTACGCAGTTGCATGGTTCTACCTGATGATCACGAAGGGAATACAAATGGGGGTTGCCGTTGGCGTGGGGCGAATTACTACGGTATACCGGCCAGCGGGTTGCAGTGAACAATCGAAGTCTTGCAATTCGCCAATCGAAGTGCGAGCAACTACACTTCCACGACTATCCACTATATCTGCTATGGCCTGTGATTGCGTTGCAATGGGGGCGCGCAACGTAATCGTTCCACTGGATGGATTGGGATACACCGTCCACGTGTTGCTCGTTGCCGCAACATCTTCAACAGATACCAACGATGAACCGTATTCGGCTGCCCCAACACTTCGCTGGGTCTTGTAGGCATAGCCATAGTAGTCCACGATTGGATCATTGGTCTTTACGCCAACTGCAATCGCCGGACTCGACGGTGTGAGATGTAGGTCGCGAGCAGTCCCATCAACGAACATTTGCGTGGTGGCGGTCACGATTGTTGGATTGAGTTCCTTGATCTTATCGAGGGCAGGAGTGTCCCAATACGGTCCGGTGAACGTTGGATTGGTGGTGCTATAGTAGATGTTGCTAGCCAAGATTACAGCGCCGAACGGCATCGTACTCCCGTTGATGTACTGACTCGCTGCACCAAAGGCAAAGATGTTGTTCACAACGTAATTGCCTGTTGATGCGGGATAGAGCGTACTTGTTGTTAGGAATCGGATGGTGGCCTGTCCGCATTCATAGAAAGTATTGTTTACCACCTGACAGTTCACTGCCGACGAAAGCGCAAGACCTCGATATCCGCCAATGACAAGGTTAGAATAGAACTTTA
Source organism: Kapaibacterium sp. (SeqCode) (assembly GCA_038202665.1). GTDB lineage: Bacteria > Bacteroidota > Ignavibacteria > Kapaibacteriales > Kapaibacteriaceae > Kapaibacterium. The sequence goes on from JBBRES010000151.1 coordinate 2,054, forward strand.
GGTCACGCACTTCAGCTGTAGATCCAGCACAGTAGAACTCAGGACTCGTATCGCCACCAAACTCAAATGCAACCCAAGGCGATCGAGATGCATTCAAAAAGATGTTACGCTCCATGGTGATAAGGCTGGCGCCACCTTTGATGTGTCCGCCTGTTTGGCAGTTCTCGATTCGATTTCCCGAGATCACACCAAAGTGACAGGTGTTAAAGTCAAACGCACCGGATGCAAGATCTTTGAAAACACAGTTGCGCACCTGGAATGAATCAACGCCAGCGAACTTGAACACAGCAAATACCGTATCCGTCGTATTCATGAACGAACAACTATCTACGACGATCTGTGTGCACTGCGTGGCACAGCTCCCGCCGTTGTCCATCAAGAACAGACGTCCGGGAAAAGCAGGACTTGCCCGAAAGGCAAGTCCTTCGATCTTGATGAAGTTCACCTTGCTGAATTGCCACATACCATTGATAGTCACAACGTCGCTTTCGAATCGTTTGATCACGATCCACTTGTTCGGAGCGCCTTTGACGGATTCAATGAGTTGGTATGCAGAGTACGTTCCTGTGTGAAGCGCAATCGTGTCGCCCGGTCGCACGGCCACAGCCGCCGCTTGCACGTTTGCATACGGTTGGGAAGGACCCACGTGAAGTGTTGTAGCTAACATTGACACAGAACTCAGCAGGAGCACTGCGGTGACGATCATGGTACTCAACATCATTGTTCGGCCTTTGTCGTTTTGTGTTCAATCTTCCAACCAACTGCACCATCTAACTCGTATCGCATGGTGATGCCGATCATCAAGGCAGTCATCCTCTCGAGTGTTCTGCTCAGAATAAGTCCACCCACGTACCACGCTCGAAATCCTATAGCGCTGATGATGTTTTCTACAACACGTGCTGCTTCTCGATCGTCCGAGGCCACAAAGGTGTCGAATCGTGCATGGGGCTCAAAGAGTGCGGCGGCACCAATGGTATTCAGTGCCTTCACAATTCTCGCGTCGGGCATGTGCTGTACCAGCATTTCAGCCGAGCTTGTGTCGTGCGGGGTAACAACGTCGTCGAGAGTTCTCGTGAGCGGATTCGACATGCTAATCACGATCCGCTGATGAACGCTCGATCCTAGCTCGTGCGCGATGGCCTGCTCTGCCTCATATGGTACGGCAAGGATGATCACATCTGAAGAACACACGTGTTCTAAGTCGATGGCTGCATCTAGGTCAAAGCCATAAACGTTAAACCCAGCATCTATAAGACGGGTCTTCAGGCCCGAGCCCATTACACCGCTCGCGCCGATAATAGAGATGGTTGGAAGCATAGTCGTGGTATTTTGTGGAACTGCAATCTAGGGGTCATGAATGAATCAACGTCAACACATCCTTGCCACCTTCCTGTTCCTTACGGGGATGCTTCCGTGCCTAGCGCAGGAGAATCCAACGTTTAGTGAGCACATCGCGCCAATCATCTACTCGAAGTGCACATCGTGCCACCGAGCTGGAGAGATTGCGCCGTTCCCGCTTGTCACATACGCAGACGTGGCCCAGCGCTCGCTCACGATTGCCTATGTAACGCAGATGCGCACGATGCCGCCGTGGAAGCCCGTGCACGGATATGGCGAGTTTTTGGGTGACCGATCGCTTACGGATGATCAGATTTCATTGATCGACCGTTGGGTGAAGAATGGCGCGCAGGAGGGTGATGCATCGAAAGCCCCGCCCCCTCCCACCTTCCCATCGGGTTCGCAGCTTGGTGTTCCTGATCTAGTGCTTGAGATGACCGAGCAGTGGAACATCGATAACAACTTCAAGGATGTGTATCGGTATTTCGTGATTCCGACAAATGCTTTGGAAACACGTTCTGTGGCAGCACTGGAGTTCCGTCCAGGAAATCCGAAGGTCGTTCATCATGTGTTGTACTTCCAGGACACGAGCGGCATCGCGCGCGCCAAAGACGCCGCAGATCCGCAAGCAGGCTATAGTGGGTTTGGTGATCCCGGTTTCGAAAGTGCCTCATCTTTCCTTGGATGGGTCCCGGGCGCACAGCAGCGCTTCTATCCTCCAACCATTGGAGCAACGATGTACAAGGGCTCAGACCTTGTGCTGCAGATACATTATGCACCAAGTGACACGAAGGAAACAGACCGATCGAAAGTGAATGTGTTTTTCCAAAAGAACACAGACATTCGCGAGATTCAACAGTTGCAGCTTTCTCCGTTGCAGTTACCAAAGGGACAGTCTTTTGTTATCCCTGCAAATTCAAAGAAGACCTTCTCGACGCAGTTCACCATCCCTCTTAACGTCAGTATCCTAGGCGTTGCGCCACATATGCACTTACTTGGGCGAACCGCCCACGCGTACGCGGTAACGCCAGCGAAAGACACTATTGAGCTCGTGAAAGTCAATGATTGGGACTTCCACTGGCAGGGTGGTTATGCGTTCAAGAATATGGTGAATGTACCAAAGGGATCGATCCTGCATTATGATGCAGCATACGACAACACGGTCGACAATCCAGAGAACCCGAACGATCCGCCGAAGCTTGTGCGTTGGGGCGAGAGTACAACTGATGAAATGCTGTTATGCTACTTCTTCTGGTTACCCTACCAACCAGGTGATGAGACCATGGCGATGGAAACGACTACAAGTGTTGCTGACGACAACGTTGCGGCAGTTCCTGCGGTGTTGGCTCCAAACCCGGCTCATGGTGGAACACAACTCACCTTCGTCGTTGGATTGCCGGCGCGCGTGACTGTCGATGTTGTGGATGCGATGGGCTCTGTGATCGCCGATGTTGCTACGAATACATTGTTCGAATCAGGTCAGCACATACTCCCCATCAATGTCCATGCATTCGCACGCGGCGCATATTTTGTTCGAATGCGTATGAATGGCAGCATCACGTCTGTTCCACTCATGATCGACTGATTACATTCGATCGCCGAACACGGCTGAACCAACACGTACCATTGTCGATCCTTCGGCGATGGCCCACTCGAGGTCGCCGCTCATTCCCATCGAAAGCTCAACGGCCGTTGCAGGCACACTACCGCTTGCAATGGCCGTGTCTCGTATTGATCGTAGTAGTGCAAAGCATGCACGCACGGTTGACTCGTCTTCGGTGTTTGCTCCAATCGTCATAAAGCCGGTGACGCAAAGGTTCGGGGCAAGACTCAGGGCGGCAAGGATCGTATCAACGTCATGCGGATCACATCCAGCCTTGCTGTCTTCACCGCTTGTATTCACTTCTACCATCACGTTCAGCACGATGTTGCGCTTCGCAGCTTCTTGTTGAAGTGCGGTGATGAGCGACGGTCTATCCACAGATTGAACGCACGTCGCGAACGAAAGTGCATCCTTGACTTTGTTCGTTTGCAGATGACCTATAAAGTGCCACTCTGCATTGGCGTCTCGCAGCGCCTCATACTTCGGAAGCGCTTCCTGTACACGGTTCTCACCAAAGAGGTGGGCACCGAGCGCATGCACGTCGCGCAATACTGCGGGCGACACTGTTTTCGTCGCTAACAGAAGTCTCACGCTTTGTGGATCTCGGCCGCTCGTCACACATGCATCATGCATGCGTTGGAGAATGTGGTGGTAGGATGCAGTGAGCATGAAGGTTGCGACCTTGAAACATCTCTAAGCGCCTAATCAACAACGCAAAAACTTGAACATGTCAATGAGGCAAGGATATGTCACGATGTCAATTGTACTATTCATTCAACATTAGAAACAAATCTAGCGGCATCAGCCAAAATTGTCGCGACGGCAAGTCTTTGTTCTTGGCCTAGTGATTCCCAACAACGGATTCCCACGTGATCTTGAGGAACGTTATCATAAACCAAGCATACGACCTGAGATTCAACAAAGGAAGCAAGAAGCTCTCCATAGCCTTCGATAGGCTGAGGGACCTCGACCTTCACTGACAGTTGAACGACT
>JBBRES010000152.1:0-5840 GCA_038202665.1 Kapaibacterium sp. (SeqCode)
GAAGCCATCATGATCAACTGTAATCCAGAGACTGTGTCGACGGATTACGACACCACTAACAAACTCTACTTCGAGCCACTCACGTTTGAAGATGTGATGAACGTGATCGAACTCGAGAAACCCGATGGCGTAGTTGTGACGTTTGGTGGACAGACGCCACTGAAGCTCGCGCAGCGGTTGTTCGAGGCCGGTGTGCCACTCATTGGTACCTCGCCCGAAGGAATTGATCTTGCAGAGGATCGGCAACGATTTGGAACGCTCATCGATAAGCTTGGCATTCCCTGTCCGCCGTGGGGCACGGCCCTACACGAAGACGAGGCCGTCGTTATCGCAGATCGCATCGGCTATCCGGTGTTGGTACGTCCGTCGTACGTCTTAGGCGGTCGAGCAATGCAGATTTGCTACCGCGAAGACTCACTGCGTGAGTACATGAAGAATGCATTGGCGCAAGACCCCACACGAGCAGTCTTGATCGACCACTTCTTGGAGAACGCCTACGAGTTCGATGTTGATGCCGTAAGCGACGGAACAACAACAATCATCGGCGGCATGATGCAGCACATCGAAGAAGCAGGTGTGCACTCCGGAGATTCATCGTGTGTACTGCCTCCGTACAACATCACCAACGAACAAGCAGAGACGATGCAGGCCTACACACGTGAGCTTGCAAAAGAGCTCATGGTGATTGGCTTATTGAATATTCAGTTCGCGATCCAAGGCGAAAAGGTCTACGTCTTGGAAGTAAACCCACGTGCGTCTCGCACCGTGCCATTTGTGTCGAAGGCCACTGGCGTAAAGCTTGCACAGATCGCAACACAGGTTATGGTGGGAGGGACACTCGGCTCTATGAACGTGCCGGCCTTCAGTCTGAAAATGGATCGTGTGGCCATCAAAGAATCCGTGTTCCCATTCATCAAGTTCCCGCGCGTGAACGTGTTCTTGGGTCCGGAGATGCGTTCGACAGGAGAGGTGATGGGCATGGACAGTTCCTTCGGTCGCGCCATCGTAAAGTCCCACATCTCGTCGGGCAACACACTCCCTACAAGCGGCAACGTCTTCATCTCGCTCAGTTCGCACGATAAATCGCCACGAGCGCTCGAGATTGCCAAGGGCTACGCAGCACTAGACTTCTCGATCTGCGCAACGCGTGGAACGGCGCAGTTCTTGCAAGAGCAGGGCATGGATGTGACGATGGTGCTCAAGCATTATGAGGGCCGACCTAGCATTGTTGATCAAATCGCGAGTGGTGAAGTGCAGATCGTCATCAATACTCCGCTGGGAGAAACAGCACGTCACGACGAGTTCGTGATGGGACAGACGGCCATGAAGTACAAGGTGCCGTTCTTTACGACCCTTGCGGCGGCAGAGGCATCACTCAGCGGCATCATCGCGTTGCGTGAGGAAACGTTCACGGCGGTCTCGCTGCAGGAGTATTATGCGAAAAGCGCCGGAGCTTGAACGTATATGGACGGTGATGGATCTTTTGCGGTGGGGGACAGACTACTTTACGGCAAAAGACATCGACAGTCCGCGTCTCACCATGGAGCTTATGGTGGGCTCTGTGTTGCAATGCACGCGTTTGCAGCTCTACACAAACTTTGAGCAGCCGCTCACGAAGGACGAGCTCACGGCGCTACGTCATATGATTGAGCGTCGCGTCAAGCGGGAACCATTGCAGTACATTCTGGGTCATGCAGACTTCTACGGACTCTCCTTCGAAGTCACCCCCGACGTTCTCATCCCCCGACCAGAAACGGAGATCCTTGTCGAGCGCGCAGTACGGTTTCTCAAAACCTTTGACGCACCCGTCCACGCCCTCGACATTGGCACCGGTACCGGTTGCATTCCGATAGCGTGTCTGAAGTATCATCCTGGCACGCAATGGACGGCGCTTGAGAAGTCGCAGGCGGCTCTTGCTGTTGCACAGCGAAATGCTGATCGGTATGGCGCGCTCTCCAACATCGAATTCATCCACAAAGATTTTCTTCACGACTCGTCTCTTGTTACACGTCGATTTTCACTCATCTGTATGAATCCTCCCTACATCCCTTCCTCCGAGGTTCCCACCTTACAGGCCGAGGTGCGAGATTTCGAGCCCCACATGGCGCTCACAGATGACGGAGATGGGACGGCGTTTTTTGTCCGCCTTGCAGAGACCTGTCGAGAACTCCTCGAACCAACAGGACGATGCTTCATGGAGGTTGCTCAAGGTCAGTCCGAGGTGGTTCAGGAGATATTTATCGCCCACGGATATGAAACATCCGTAATACTCGACCTTGCCTCCATTCCCCGTATCGTTACAGCGAACCTTTTTTCGTAGTTTTGGCCTCTCATGGACTTTGAGCAGACAGAAGTAAAGGAAGTAGGACCGTGCACGGTCGTTGCCCTCCGAGGACAATTCATCGGTGGGGAAGAGACTGACGCGGTCCGAGATCTTTTGACCGATCTCGCAAAGGGGCAAGGCAGAAAGGTGATCGTAGACTTCACGGACGTACGGTTCGCGAATTCATCGATGATTGGAGTATTGCTCTCTGCACACGCAACATTTGCGAGAACGGGCGGAACAATGGCATTGGCTGGAATGAACGGCGCGATGAGCGACGTGTTCACCGTAACGAAAATGCACTTGATCTTCTCTCTCTATGATTCTGTCCAAACAGCCTTGTCTGAACTCAATGTGTCAAACGTCTAATACCTCTTCTTCAATTTTAGGTGTCGCATGAAGAACCGTTTTAATCTGGTTGTCTTCGTCGCTTGCATGGCAACGGCCTTTGCGCTGTACTACTTGCTGCTCGGAAACCATAACAACTTCTCGGATCCTGAGAAACTCACTCCGATCAACGCATTAGGTACGATCTACACAGGAGGTTTCCTGGTAGGTGCGCTTATCGGATGCGTACTGTTGGCTCTGACGTTTGCAATCGAACGCATGCTCTCCATTGGTAAGGCTTCTGGAACTGGCGACATGCACACATTTGGGAAAACCGTTGTGGACAATGTTCGCAAGGGCAGTTATGCAGAAGCAATCAAGGCCTGTGATGCACAGCGTGGCTCCTTGGCGAACGTATTGCGAGCAGCAGTCGAGCGGTTCCAAGCAGTAGAGAACGATTCCAACTTGGAATCCGACCAAAAGCTTTCTGAAGTGCAACGCGTGATCGACGAGAACATGAACCTCGAAACGCCATTGCTCGAGAAGAACTTGGTGATCCTCTCTACGGTTGCGTCCGTGTCTACCATGATTGGTCTGCTCGGAACAACGCTTGGAATGATCCGTTCGTTCGCAGCTCTGGGCGCGGGCGGTTCGGTATCTGCGCAATCCTTGTCGATCGGTATCTCGGAAGCGTTGTATAACACGGCTGGTGGTTTGATTGCCGCTGTTGTATCCATCATCGCCTATAACTTCTTCACGACAAAGGTCGACAACTTCACGTACACCATGGACGAGACGATTCTCGACCTCATGGAAACGCTCGCGGTAAAGACTGGCACGAAGCACTAAGCCACACGTAACCACGAGGGAAACCTATGTCGAAGATCCATAAGAAACGTGTTGGCTTTGTATTGGACATGACGCCGCTGGTGGACATCACGTTCCTCTTGCTGACGTTCTTCATGTTCACAGCGAAGTTCAAGAGCGAATCGGAAAGTGATACGAAGTACGAAGTCAAACGACCGAAGTCCACAGTAGACTCGACGAAACTCCCCGAGAAAGATCTGTTCATGATCAAAATCGGAATAGACTCTACGGCCAAGGACACGGCCTACTTCGTGTCGATGGTAAGCGAAAAAGATCGTGATGCATTGGCGAAGTTCATGGTTGAGCAGAAGTATCCAGGTGCTGAACTCACAAACGCGCAGTTTGCCATCAAGGACACGGTGTGGTTGAGCAAGGCCGTACTTGCGGGTCGGGGCATCAATGGCGCTGCAAAGTTCGCCGTCGACGCAGACAAGCGAGTTCGATTCCAGTGGATCGAGAACGCCATGGAAGTGATGCGTCGCAATCGCGCGACCACGTTCAATTTCGTGACGGATAAAAAGCAGGGTATGTAAACCCTGTTCCCTAGCAATCAAGTTTTGAGGTAACGCATGGCTGGTGGTGGCGAGGCACTCGGTGGCGGAGGAAAACAACGCCGCGGGAAAGCCGGAAAACGCAAGGGGAAGAAGCGCCTAGGCTTCCGACTCGACATGACGCCGCTCGTAGACATCACCTTTCTTCTGTTGACGTTCTTCATGTTGACTACGTCCATGATCACGCCGCAGACGATGGAGATGTCCGTCCCTCCGCAATTGGATATTCCGATCGAAGTAAAGATGTCTGAGTTGTTGACGATCCGTGTGAGAGCCGACGGCAAGGTGTTCTACAACATGGGTATTGATCAGCCAGCCGTTGTCACGATCAAGGAACTTCACAAAGTGGTGGTCGAGCAGAACGTGAACTTGAAGAATCGATGCATTGTTGTCCTGAAGACGGCTCGTAACGTGCCGTACGGTGCGTTTATCACCGTGTTTGACGAGATCAATCAGTCGGAGAACGACATCATCAACGGACTTCGTGGTCTTGGTATCAACAAGCGTGAGCGCAAGTTCACGGTAGCTCCAATGGATCCGAAGGACGAACTGGAGATCGGAAACCTATGACAACGATCGCTTCAGATGGATTTCAGGGCTTAAAGTACGGCGCGTCCGAACTCAAGGCCATCATCAACAAAAACACGGTTCGTGCCTTTATCGTCACGTCGTCCGTGCTCTTGTTGCTCCTCCTTGGTTATGTGGTCTCTCAGATGATTGCAGAGCGCATGCGTGTTCCGATCCCCAAGGTCAGAATGTCGCGTGTAAGCCTTGAGTCTCTTGCACCTCCACCTTCCAGTGACGATGCACCTCCGCCTCCTCCGCCAACAGAAACAATCGTCAACACAGGTCCGGCCGCACGTGCGGGTACACCAGTTCCTGTTCCAGATGCTCTCTTGGCCCCCGACGCAAAAGACTTCGCCAACATCGACGAAGTAAACCGTGCATCTTCTGTTGGTGGTGATGGCAACGACAATGGTGGATTCGCAGACATGGGCAATGGCAACGTGAACGTGCAAACGCGCGAAGCCGAACCAGATGTAGATGAGTTTATCGCCGTTGAGAAGGAACCTGGATTCGATTATGCAGCATTGCAGCGGAATGTGAAGTATCCCGACATGGCACGCAGAAACAATATCGAAGGAGTTGTTCTTGTTGCTGCGCTGATTGGCAAGGATGGTAAAGTGGTGAAGACGAAGATCGTGGACTCAGAACACGAACTCCTCAATGATGCGGCTGTCAAAGCCGTGTTGTCAACATCGTTCACCCCTGCAATTCAAAACGGTAATTCCGTGATGTGTTGGGTTCGCATTCCTTTGCGCTTCCAACTTCGATAACACAGCACACCATGACATATGTGAACTATGCCGCCAGGATTCTGGTCATTCTTATGGGAATGGCAATTCTTGGCGGCATTTCTCCTTTTGATAGACTCGATGAAAACATCAAATGGATATTGGGTTCACTCGTCGTGCTCTACGGCACCTACCGAATATTCACGTATCGCGCCGCCGTTCGGCGATATCACGATGGCTACGAAGAAGACGATGCGTAACAGCCCACTGACTCTTTCACTCCTCTTCGTTCTGTTTCTTGCAGCGTCGTGTTCGAGCGATGCACCAAAAGAGGAACACGAAACGGTGCTGAATGGGACGGCAACGATTTTGGTAGATAGCGCGATCTACGACATGATGCGTGCGTCAAAATCACTCTACGACTCTCTCACACCAAAAGCTCACGTCACCTTCAAGTCCGTTGACGCACGCACGGCC
>JBBRES010000153.1:0-5809 GCA_038202665.1 Kapaibacterium sp. (SeqCode)
ATAAGCGTACAGGGAATGGCGCCGCTCCAATTGGGATCGATCCGATCTATCCACGTATGCGGTCGCGGTTCGTTCAGTAAGTACACTTCGGCAGAAAGGTTACGTCGCGTCACAAACGTTTGTAGAGTGGTTGTGCGCTCCGAGGGCGAATCCAGAGAGACGAGCAAGACTTTCACCTTTCCCGACATCGACCGTTGCAACTTATCAAAGGCGGGCAATTCTGCAACACATGGTTTACACCACGTCGCCCAAAAATTCACCACGAACGTTGTATCGCCACCGTTCTTCCAGCGTGCCTCCAGTTCGTCCAAACCAATCTGGGGGACGCCGCCACGCACAACGCCTATGCAGGCCACAAGTGCAACAATGCGTAACAGTCTGTTCATGAGTTTTCGTATCATTGAATCATGAGAACGATCCTTCGCCCCATGCTCCTTGCTATCGCCTTCATGGCGTGTTCATTGGTTGTGAGTGCTCAAACGAGTTTTCTGCACGGTCTGCGATTTTCTGCAGACGGCAGATTGCTGGCTACTGCCGGTGGGGACGGACATGCAAAGATAGTTGACGTAGCCACTGGTACAACAGTGCAAATCTGTGAGGGACATCGGGGACATGTGTATTCCGTGGCCTTCGATCCGCTGCGTCCGCATCTTGTTTCTGGAGGATTCGATAGTACGGTACGCATTTGGGACCGGCGTACGGGTGCCGGCGTGCAGGTGCTTGTGGGACATAGCGGACAGGTGTTGAGCGTTGATGTGAGTCCGCTCGGTACACAGATTGCCTCGGGCTCGTCCGACGGAACGATCCGTCTTTGGAATGCCGCTACGGGCGCTGCAGAGGCCGTTCTACGCGGACATACCATGAGCGTCAGTAGCGTACGATTTAGTGCCGATGGCCAGCAACTTCTGTCGTGCGCCACCGACGGATCTGTCCGCATTTGGAACGTCCGCACCGCACAACTTCTTCATGCGTTACCATCAGATCATACGTGCGGACATGCCTATGCCGCAGCCTTCTCTCCCTCTACGTCTTCGTTTGCCGTCACCGAGAATACATCCGCCAACACTTGTACGATCTGGGATGCGAAGGCCGATGTGCCAACGTCGATATTGAGTGGCCATCGTGGACCGATCACATCGATGTGCTACTTGCCGAACGGCAACACCATCGTGACGGCCAGCGCCGACCGTACGGTCAGATTGTGGGACGTGAACACGAGTCGCTGCATGGCTACACTTGCAGACCATCATGGCTATGTGAGCGCCGTGACTGTAAGCCCGGATGGTACGATGTTGGCATCATGCGACCTCTCGGGCATGCTGATCATTCGCAATGTTGCGCAGATTATCGCTTCAGAAGATGCTGTGGATGCAGAGCTTCGCGTAGATCCGAATCCTGCGCGCGACATGGTGACGATTGCATTTGATGTGATCGACGATGCAACCACCGACGTTACCATTACGGATATTGGCGGTCGCAAGATCGCAACTCCACTCGTTGCCACGCCACTTGCTCACGGACGTCACACCGTCCGCTTCGACGCCTCCCCCCTTGCCGACGGCCTCTACGTTGTCGTGCTTTCCACACCGTCGGGCACGCGAACTACCAACATGCACGTTGTTCGATAATTGGTACCGTATTCGCTACCTCACACTCGAAAGTACAGCACTCACAACACCTTGTCGAAAGACTAGCAAAAGCCTATCCCTCGATTCATCCACGGCTACTATGGTATGGCTTTGTTGTAGACGTGTGAACCCATTTACCTTAAGCAATTCACTGCTTATAGGAACTGCACCTTCCTTATTGACTCGAATCACACTTTCGAGCACACTTGAAAAGAAAGCAGTCCCGTTATCCATAGTGACGTCGAAGCTACCCATATTGTTCATTCTGCTTCGGTTGTCTAGATAGGATTCACTCAACTGATGAACTGCAAGCCCAAGCGTGTCATCAAGCATATAGAGTCCAGTTGTAAAACTAATGATCGGTGCAGAACGAGCAATTGCAATGCACCACTCTAGAGACCGTACCGCCCCCTTGGAGTCTTTATACTTCGTACGATAATGAACGTCACCACTATTCACAATGTAGATGCCACCGTCGAGGTGAGGCACTATCCATACTCCAGGAGAAAACGACCTCATCTCAGACCAATTCGCGTTTGGACACTGGTTCGCTCAGAGGTAGACGCCGGTGGTTTTTCCATCAATTGACTTTACAAGGACGTTCTTTGTAATCTCATCAAATGCAAACAACAGCTGACCATTTGGCTCTATCGAGGAGATTTTCTCCTCTTTGCAGCTGGAACACAATCGTTGTGCCAGCAGTGAATCTCCATTATCATCCCAAGCTACAAGGCACAAACTGTCTAGAGCCATAACATCAATATCGCCGATCCTCACACAATCACTCATTCCTGATTTCACTATCCTCGCCTTCTAATCAAGGCCAACGATATGGAAGGCTACCCCAACACCCGCATCTCTTCTTTCATTGATAAATGTTAGTGCCCCATTCGAAGAAATAATCACGCCGGAAGGATCATATCCTGTATGCCAGTACACATCTTTCCACAATGAGTCGGCGAAGCGGAGAAAAGACCATTTGCCAACGCTTGATGGAAGAGGGTCCTGGCACGAATATGTTCGAGGACAACAAGCGGACACACTCCAAACGAGCGCTATTACGGCAATGACTTGTCCAACCATTCTCAACATTTACAACCTCGCGATCAATGAACTCTCCGAACTTCAATCATTGAATTCTCCAAAAATGTCAAAGTGAGCTCTACTGGAAATTCCGCCTAAAATGACCACCACTTTCCGCGGCAAAGTGACCACCATTTTCCGCGGGAAATTGACCACCTGTGCGAGGGTGAAAAGATACTGAGTTCGGTCGTCATGATTGGTTGAAGTTGAGAACAACACTGTTCTTTTCATTCGGCGTGCATAAGCTTCAGATAAGCACCATAACGGAGCTATCACGAAACACGGTGAGGAAACACCTCACCCTCTTTACGGAACTGGAGACGTCGTGGGACGCGCTCTCACGCTTGAGTGACAAGGAGCTGCACGAGTTCTTCCGGCTGGAGCCCATTGTGCAGCTCGATGATCGTACGCAGAAGCTGTACGAGTTTCTCAAAGAGAACGACAAGAAGCTGTCGCAGCGAGGTATGACGTTGGGTCGTTTGTACTCGCACTATGCCCGTGACGTTAGCGACGGCTATCACACGTCGGCCTTCTACAAATACTACCGCCTATGGAAGCGTTGGGCGCCGCCGAGCATGCGCATTGTGCATATCGCCGGTGATAAGATGTACGTCGACTACACGGGTGTGAAACTCCAGGCCGTCGATGTGAGCACGGGCGGGGGGGGGCACCGCAATCAGATCCTGCGCCTGGCCGACTGCGGATTCATTGGCAGAAAGGAGAACATCCACATCACCGGCAGCACAGGCACCGGCAAGAGCTACATCGCCTCAGCGATCGGACATGAGGCCTGCTCAGCGGGCTACAAGGTTCTCTACGAGCACAGTGCCAAGCTCTTCTCGCGCCTCAAGCTCGCAAAGGCCGACGGATCATATCTCAAGGAACTTGTCAGGATGGAGAAGCAGCAGCTTCTCATTTTCGACGACTTCGGCATGCAGCCATTGGATGCACAGAGCAGGGCCATCCTTATGGAGATCAGCGAGGACCGTCACGGGAAACGCTCTACACTCTTCACCTCTCAGGTGCCCGTGTCCAATTGGTACGAAGTGATCGGTGAACAAACCATTGCGGATGCTATTGTAGACCGCATCATTCACGACGCACATAGGCTCGAACTGAAAGGCGAATCAATGAGAAAACGTCGCGAGACACTACCGACCGAAACCACTCGAACAACACGCTGATATTTTGCATCACCAACACCGGTACTCAGAGCAACTTTTAGCTCCAAGCGCACAGCGACTTTGAGGTGGTCACTTTGACGCGGAAAGAGGTGGTCACACTAGGCGGAGTGTCCAGTCAAGAGCACCAATTGGGGTCATAGAGGCGACAATCGACGTACAAATCAATCGGCCAACCAACGAAACCTGGGCACGGAGCGTTGTATCTCGGATATGGCCGTGACATTTCTGGTGGTGGTTGACCGCATTCAAGGACATTGTCGCAAGAGTAAATACCACCCGGAGCACCATCTTCTCTATCCTCACACTTAAAAGTCATTTGGATGGTCAGGGTTGTCCAACCAGTTGGAGCATAGAAATCACTCCAATCGGCTGTGTATATCAGATAGCAGCAGCATTGAGGTGGACCTGTAACACCATCGTCACCAGACTCACAATCAATATTTGACTTGTCCGGAGGTGCCAGTCCTGCTTGCAAATTAGCTGTGCCAATCCAAGCAGTGGCAAACACAAGAATCACCAGAAATCTTCTTCGCACTTTTGATTTCCTTTTTAGTTCGAGATTTTCGTTGTGCAAAGGGTCTGACCATTCGAGGCAACACCAACTATAACGTAAAGGCCGTTTGGAAGTGTCACCACCACGGGCCAACTGGTTGACGAAACAGGATACGTGCCATGGATTGTACCCATAACGTCAACGACACGTACGGATGTGACCCCTGATGTAGAAGCAGGCTGGGCGATCGTGAACGTAGTTCCACTTGTCGAGCAAGTAAAACCGCAAACCGGTGTGCCAGATGTTCCCCACGTATTGGCAGCCTCTACATTGGCACAATACACTTTGTAAACAACGTCGTTTAGCAGTTTCTCTGACACTGCTCCTCCATAGGTGTCACTACGAAACCATCTAATGTTGTCTGTTCCAGCGGAAAATATGTTGACACGTATGAATGCTGTTTTTGAGGTGAAAGATGTTGGTGCGATCCATCGGATCCTTGAGGCAACAGGAAACATTGCGTAGTAGTGTGGCTTCAGATCTGTTCTTGTAGACGAGATGAAGAACGAATCAAGCAAAGCGATTCTGCCGTTCGTAGCGCTATCGACGAGCTCTACCGAATACGATAGATTGTCTGCCGAGATGAATTTTTGTGGGTTGCCTTTTCCAGTGTTCTTGTCAAGCCAATTGAAGCTACGATAGAACCCCAGCACATCACCGGCGACAACATGCAAGTACTTAGTACGCGACATCGCACTGATCTGAGCGTTTGTATAGTCCGTTGTTGCGCTATCCGCAACACAATCCCAATTCATTCTTCGCTCATAACACCAATTGGACAAGTATGTCCATTTCGCACTTTTCAGAAATTCAGTAAAGATCATTCTTAAGCGCGTCGAGTCATTCTGATACTCGAACTTGAAACTCGAAGACAAGCGTGATGCATCACGGTAACTGGGCAGGGACTTCAGCGTATCCACAAACGGGAAATAAGCGGCGGACGGGAGGTAGCTGTATTGAATGGTGCTGTCACAATGACAAGTATCCGTCATCATCGATCGAGCGTATGTGCTCATGTTTAGCAATGTGCACAGACACACGGCAATCAAAAGATTCCTCATAGTGCCCCTTTCAACCGAGTTGTGAAGAAAAACGGTTACCCTTCTTTCGTTCTCCATGCACGTTCCGAGATCATGATAATGTATAAATACTGAGTGCGCAAGTTATTTTTTCACTTTGCCTTACAAAAGGGCCTGTGGTCAGTTGCAATCCGAATACGAAGACGCCGGCACACTCCGTGGGTCGGTACCAGCGTGGCCGAACGTATCGTAACCTCACTCCGTATCCACTTCTCATGCCGGCGCATGGTACATTGGTCTCCTACTTCACATGCAGGCATGAGAAGTGGATACGGAGTGAGG
>JBBRES010000154.1:0-5769 GCA_038202665.1 Kapaibacterium sp. (SeqCode)
GCTACAATGCTATACACACTGCTGAGTCGCGCGCGACGTTCCGGATCGGCAATGCTATTGCGCAACAGGAAATAGGCGGCGTAGATCAGCAGCAAGACGAGGATCGAACTTTCTCGTGGGTCCCAATTCCAGAAGGATCCCCAATTGAACTTCGCCCATACGGCACCGGTCACCGTTGCTAGAACGCAGTAGAGTGTACCGAGACTTGCAGCGGCGGCGGACATCGCATCAAGATCCAGATTGCGAGAGCGCAGGTATCGGATCCCAAAGATCATGCTGATCATGTAGGCGCACAGGGCAACCCACGACATTGGAACGTGGAAGAAGATGATACGTGCTCGTTCTTCGAGTCCCATGATATACGGCAGCGTGATCACAGGATCGATGCTTGAGACAGCGCTTCGCCCGTTGCTTCTCACAATGCGGTCGTTCTGTCCGCGAGTGACGTTCACGATGATGTGCCTGCCAGCAAGTTCACGCACTCCCCCGCCTTCGAGCGCGACATCGAGATTCGCAATACGCGCATCTCGAAGCGTTGAATCGTCAACAACAATGCAGTAGAATGGCACAACCTTCGTTGAGTCGGCTCGAGATGCCATGACCACATCGGTGAGTGTTCCACCAATCGGAGGAAAGATGGCCGCAATCACGGTCACCGTCACGCTAAGAAGCGTGAGAACAATCCACCATCGCGGCTTCGGTGCGCGCAGCGATGGAAGGAAGCCCAGGAGAAGGCCAAGGCCGATTCCACCGAGCATAAGGGCATATTTCATAGGGATCTAAATTACGCAGTACGGCGCTTTGTCAGGACGAGCATGTTTCGGTTCGTCGTAGGACCGCATGGAACGTAGTCAATCGCGTCCATCACCCGTCGCATAATCAGGATTCCAAGGCCACCGTTGCGTCGTTCCTGCAAGTAGGTTGGCATGTCGGGTACTTGCGCACTATTCGGGTCGAATGGCGTTGCGGTATCGCTAATAGAAACCGTCACTACGTCTGGATCAATCACAAGCGCGACCTCGACGCTTTGCGTAGGATCGTTATGATAGGCGTGTCTGATCAAATTCGAGCATGCCTCGTCTACGGCCAGAACGATTCCATTCTCTTCGAACTCAGAGAATCCTGCGGCTCGAATGCGTGCTCGCAGAAATTCTCGGATCTCGTGCAGATGATCCGTGGTGGCCGGCACCGTGATTATGCCATTATGGGAGACGGGAGACGTCATGCATCCAGACTCGGAAATGCCTGCTTTGCTTCTTCCACCGTTGGATAGATTTCGAACAGAACTGGGAATCCTAAGAGATCGAAGACTGTGAACACCTTTGGCTTCATTGCAGCCAGCTTGATATCACCACCGTCGGCACGAACCGATTCGATAAACACCATAAACACTCCGAGACCCGCACTACTGATGTATTCAAGATCTGCGAAGTTCACCACGATGCGTCTGCATCCGTCGGTGATCACCGTGTTTATGATCGATTCTAATTCCGTAGCCGTGTGCGCATCCAAATATCCAGCAAGGTCGATGCAGCATATTCCGCGTTCGTCTTGCTGCGTTACTGCTGTGAATTGATTCATGAGAGAACTCCGTAGATCTGCTGTATACGTTCGTCTTCGGTGGTGGTTTCATTATCCCCAGCAAAGACCATCGATACAATGGTGATGTCGTCGTGTTGGTCTGTCCCATTTCCATGCGTATTCAATAGGTCAAGCGTCTTCGCAATGATCGCAGATGCCGTTGCCGTGCCGAGTCCTGCCAACATGTCGCAGACTGGCTCTATGCCTATCTCTTCAAGGTTGGCATCGCGCCGCTCATTCACGCCGTCGGTTGTAAGCATCACGATATCGTTCGGCGCAACCGAAAACTCAATCTCTTCGGTCACTGCATCAAAAGTCTTAGAAGGCACAAGTCCGATAGCAATACCCTTTGGAGTATAGGTGCGAATAGTGGTGCCCGACCGAAGCAGCAACGGCGTATGACCCGCGCGCGCCATGCGCATTGTCATTGTTTGCGCATCAAACTCCACGGCCATCATCGTGATGTAGGTTTGCTTTTCCATCGATCCAATCAATGCGGCATTTGCTCGACAGAGGAGATCGGCTGGACCATGCGACGAGCGCATCTCTGCAAGCACAACGCCTTTGAGCGTGGCCATGTAGAGTGCCGCCGGAATCCCCTTTCCAGAGACATCGGCAATGATAACTCCGGGACGTCCATTTGCAAATCGCACATAGTCATGGTAGTCACCACCAATCTCTTCTGCAGGGATGGTAATGGCGGCAACGTCGAGCGACGGAATGTCGGGGTGAGCAACTGGCAAGAGTGAAGACTGAATGCGTCGTGCAACGTCGAACTCTTTCTGCAGCCGCTCTTTTTCGATGGCCATTTCCATGAGTCGCGTTTGATCGAGCGCAATCGAGATCGTATCGCCGAATGCTGTGAGTAGCTGCAGATCGTCTGCCTCAAATCCATATTCGATGGTGCTGAACATGACGAGCGTTCCGGTACGACGTTGTTCGCGTATGAGTGGAACGGTAATCACAGAACGGATCGGCAGTGTGCCGTCAGCACCAAGTGTGTCTGCTAATGATTCTGTCAAGACGGGTCTTGCACTTTCAATGAACAACCGATGCAGATCGCGGTCTTGGTGCAGCATTGTGACGTAGTCTGCGTGCACGTTTTTGGAGGCAACTACACGAATCGACCCGTCCTCGTCGTACAGTTCGCACCAGGCGCCGTGCGCTCTGCACACGTGAAGAGCAAATTGCGTGACGGAGGCAAGGAGGGTGTCGACGTCGGCCGTCTCGGCCATCATGCGCGTCAGACGGGCCAACGATTCTACTTCACTCGACCGCCGATCGACGATGCCGCTGTTTGGTAACGAGGCCAACACAGCAAAGAACAAACGGGCAAAGAACACAAAGCCAAAGAGATTGATGGCACTTGGAAGAATAGCTCCACTGCGCACGAACATGGCAGCCGACTGCGTGACAAAGGCATCGTTATTGAAGGCGTGCCAACTAGCGAGCAACCCAGCGGCGAACGCAGCACACGTTGTTAACCATAACAAGCGAATCTTCTTGTCCATCGTGAGCGTGGCGAGCCAGTTCAGGCGTTTGATGCTCATCAGCATCACGATACTGCCGATCACAACAAGTATGATGCTGAGGCCGCTGAAGAGGTCGTCAATAGAGCCCAAGGCCGACAGTAGCCACACACCAAACAGAATAATCGTGAGTAAGATCAGGTATCGTCCCGTGCGTTCATGGCGGCGCATCTGTAAGAACCAAACAAGGAAGCCCGCAAGTCCAATCGAGACAATGAATGTTCCGAGTGCAAGAACATGAGAGGTAACAACAGTGAGAATATTCGTTGGGATGCCATCGACCACGTCGCTTGGCAGCAATGCGCCAAGTAGGAGCAACGCTAATGCGCTAATGGCATAGGTAGTTAGTGCACCTGCTAACACTTCATAAGAGACATCTCTGCTGATTCGTCGTGTGTAGTATAGAAAGACAACACCAATCACACAAAGCAAGATCAGGTCGCTCACAATCGTAAGGACCACTTCCACCATGAAGGTATCAGTAAGTGTATGTCCGCCGTACACCGCCCAGAAGGTGACCACCACCATGCGTGCCACGAGCAGAACAATCCCCGTGATAACGAAAATCGTCGACAGTGTTTGTCTCTGCTGCTTATTTGTCGTCAGGTTGAATACGGTCATTCGGTGAACTCAATACCTGTTGTCGTCATCAATGGAATTCGCTGATCACCATGCATTGCCTGGATAAGAGTATCCGTTAGGCCAATCGTGGAACCAATGGCACGTGCAGTCTCCTCATCCACGAGTTCTTCTTGCACGACGCCTTCTACGAGCACATCTCCACGAAGTGACAGTGGTACGGTAAACACTTCGTTTTTAAACGACATTCGAAGCGATCGAGCTCCGTCCGTGATCACCATCCAACAACCCTCCTCTTGGCAAACACTGCCAATGGTCCCACGGATTGATACCGTACGACCAAACGATCTGGGATCGAGTGCCTGCGATACCGTAAGAACGGTCCCCGAAGCAGGCTTGGTACCGAGTACTTTTGCACGGTCACAAGCACCGAGCAGGAGAGCAACGAGACCCAATGTTATCAGCGTGGTTTTCATGAATTGCAAACTACCATTGTTGCCGCTTATGACGATTATCATGGCCTCATTTCACTCCCCTGGTTACCTTTGAGCAGTATTCAATAGGAGTCTACGATGGATCTCGCACACCTGCACCTTATGCTGAATCACGTGCCCTTCTTGGGTGCACTCTTTGCCGCGATCGTGCTGGCGTGGGGTCTGCTGCGCAAGAATGACTCACTCAAACGATTTGGCATGGCAACGCTGGTGATATCGGCCCTCATCGCGATCCCAACCTTCTATACCGGTGAGCCCGCCGAAGAGCGCATCGAGAATAGTCCTGGCGTCGAGAAAGCCTACATCACTGCCCACGAGGAAGCCGCCGAGTTTGGAGTGGTGGTGATATGTGTAGCTGGCATTATTGGCCTTGCCGCCCTTCTCCTTGCCAGTCGGGCTCCAACGAGATTGAATCTGTTGAGCATCATATGTCTGCTTGCCGCCTTCATCGCATTTGGGACGGTTGCAAGAGTGGCCAACTTGGGAGGTCAAATTCGGCACCCTGAGCTCCGCAGTGGAGCTCCCCTGGCGGCACCCGCCGCCGACAACGACTAAGAAGCGAACTATCTATAACGACAAAGACCCTTGCACATGATCTGCGCAAGGGTCTTGATCTTTCGAGCCAATGACCGGACTTGAACCGGTGACCTGCTCATTACGAATGAGCTGCTCTACCAGCTGAGCTACATTGGCCTGATAGAGCCACAAATATAGCCATGATGCCCCGTTTTAGCAAAAATGTCGCGCCTCATAGTAAGTGGTGGTCCATCGGCATCGCATGATTCACTATGTTGAATCCCTCCGGGGGGAGCCATTACTGACGGAGCGCATATGTTCTCGTCGTTGCAACGTGTTTGCTTTGGTATCTGGTTGATACTCTCATCGTTGAGCTTGTATTCGCAAGGTGCCGTACTCATCGAGCGAACCGCACCTGAACCGGCAGGGTTTTATCTCGCTGACGATATTGGTGATAAGGATCCCAGATACGCGTTTCCACGTTTCGCGCTTTCGAATGTCCTTCGATTTTCGCAACCGGTAGCTGCTCGAACGAAAGAGTGGCTAGCGCGCATTGAAGAGCGAGCGGATTCAACATTTGTCATCGTCCGATCGCTCGTGAGTGGAGAGACACTTGCAGCGTATGCGGTGCCTCGCGGAAGTACCAACCTACAGTGGTCCGCTTCAGATGCGTTGATCTACGAGACCCCACCGATGGGCGATACGTCCTACCTTTTTGCCGTCGAACCAATGTCGGGCGGTTTGATATCACGAACAACCATCACTCGTCAAGTCATGCCTAGCTCGGACCCAGGACTTGGCTCTTGCATCATGTCGCCTATTGGCGAGAAGATCGCCTACATCCGAAGTACCGATGCGAGCGATGGCATATCCAACATTCCATCGATTGCAGTGATGGATGTGCGCGGAACTCCCCGATTCGTTGTCTCGCCGTACTCAGAAGTTCGAGTAGATGGAAAGAAGCAACGTCGCGTGTTGCTTGCATGTGGACCAGGCGGTGCGCTAGGAATGATTCGACATCTGTCGTGGAATGCAAAGGCCACGTTGATAGCGTGCTATGGTATCGTGTC
>JBBRES010000155.1:0-5686 GCA_038202665.1 Kapaibacterium sp. (SeqCode)
CACCCTGCTCCCTGCCCCTGGCTGCTGAACTACCACAACTCCTTGCTCTACATGGTCTACTTTCAGTCCAAGTCGGCGCAAAACGGAATCAGCAACCACACCATCAACTCCACGCACGTCGGGCATGATCACACTGTCTGCTTGCGCACTTGCGGCAATGCGCTCTCGCGTTTCACCATCAAGCGCGAGCGACGTCATTGTTTTCTGAACGATACGACGGAAGATTGGGGCGGCGGCGGTTCCCCCATAGATGCTCGTCGATGGACGGTCGAGCATGATGATCATGGCCACGCGTGGTCGATCTGCAGGATAGAATCCAACGAACGATGCCGTGTAGGCCTTCTTCGAATACAGCCCACCTTCCAGTTGCTGCGCCGTTCCTGTCTTCCCTGCGATGCGAACACCAGAGATCTTTGCTTCCGATCCTGTGCCACGCTCAACAACGCCTACAAGCATCTCTGTAAGTGTGTGTGCTGTTTCGGCCGAGATCACACGACGGATGATCTGTGGCTTGATCTCGTGTTCGATAGATCCATTGGATGTGGTGATGGCCTTGACAACGCGAGGCTGCATCATCACGCCGCCGTTGGCAATTGTAGAATAAGCGTTCACGATTTGTAATGCGGTTGATGCGAGTTGATATCCGAACGACATGTATGTTTTCGTGGTGGCATCGAATTCGTGTGGACGTTTCAGCACACCACGTACTTCTCCTGGAAGGTCTATACCAACGGGAATGCCAAAACCAAAGTCACGCACATACTTGTAGTACACGTGGTCAGAGATCATCGTACTCACTTGCGCAAACACCACGTTGCTTGACTGTTCGAGCGCTGTTGCGAAGGCCACTCGCCCCACCGGATGATCATCTACAACTACTCCATCACGTATGGCGAGCTTGCCATTTTTTCCGTCTACCATATCCGTTGCCTTGATCTTCTTTTCTTCAATCAAAGCAGCCGCTGTTACGGCCTTCATCGTCGAACCCGGTTCGTATTGATCTGTGATACCGCGAATACGCATGGATTCGCTGGAGGCTTTGTCTAGGTGGGAAGGATCAAAGGATGGAAACGATGCCATTGCAAGCACGTCGCCGGTTGAAGGTTCGATGGCGATCACCGTACCGCTTACAGCGCCTGCATCTCGCACACCACGAGCAAGCTCTTGCTCCGCGATGCGTTGCATGTCTACGTCGATCGTGAGTTGCAAACCATTGCCGTTGCGCGCTGCTTGACGTTCTGGATTTACGCCCGGACGTAGTCTGCCACGTCCGTCGCGTTGCATCACTACAAAGCCGCTTTGTCCCTTGAGCAACGAGTCGTAGGATACTTCAAGACCCGACACTCCTGTATTGTCTACGTTCGTTACGCCAATGATTTGTGATGCAACTGGACCGTAGACAAAGTTTCGTTTCGGTTCACGCAATCGAATGAGTCCGGGATCTTTCAGCGTGTCTAGATCTGGATAGACCACCGTGTTGATCCCACGAGCAAGCCACACGAACCTACCTTCTGCTCGCTTCATCATGTCGAAGTAGGTGCTCGCGGGAACGCCCGTTGCTTGCGAAAGAAGTTGAAAGCACTTGCCTGGATTTTGAATCATCTGTGGGTCTACGGCGAACGATGTGGTCTGCATCATCGTCGCAATCTCTCGCATCGATCTGTCGTAGATCTTTCCGCGCTCCGCCCGCAACAACACTCTGCTTTCATATTGTTTGCGTGCGAGCTCTCGATAGGCGTTGCCTTGCACCACTTGAACCCAGAACAATCTTCCGAGCACTGTGAGCAATGCAAGTGAGAAAATCACAAGCAGAAGACTTGCCTTCCAACGAATAGGGTCGTACGGCTGTGGAAGCGGTTGATCGTACCGTTCGCTCATTCGTTTTTCGCACGGAGAACGTGTGGAGCTTTCATAGGTGGCGTCATGCCGAGTCTGTCCGACGCGATGCGTGTGATGCGCTCGGACGACTGCAGGCGATGCACCTCTGTGTGCAGACTTTGATTCACTCCGTGCAACGAATCCAAGGAATGTTGGAGTCCGTCCTTTTCACGAAGCAGTCTGTTCACTTGGATAACATTGCTCACATACAACACGGTTGCCAACGCACTCACGAACAAAAGAACGAAGATACTCCACCTATTCAGCAGACGTCGTTGTTTGACGATCTGCGTGGGTTCTTTCACGGGCTTTGGAAGGGCCTCTGATTCTTGGTCGACCATGGTCTCTCCGTTATCGCACTTCTGCGCCGGCACCAACGGTTACATCGGAAGGCGTCACTAAGGTGAGCTTGCCATCTGCATTCGAAGCTGCAAGGACCATGCCTTGCGATTCAAGACCCATGAGTTTTGCAGGTGCAAGATTCGCCACAACAACAATCGTCATTCCAACCAATTGTTCTGCCGAGTAGTGCTCTGCAATCCCTGCAAGGATCTGGCGTTGCTCAGTACCAACGTCTACGATGAGCTTCATGAGCTTCTTCGACTTTGGTACCGGCTCTGCACTCAATATCTTCCCAGTGCGAAGTTGCACCTTCTTGAAGTCATCGATGGAAATGCGTGGTTCAGGCTCCGGCATTACTGTATCGGAGCCACCGAGTTTTGCTATCTCTTGCTCGATCACATCATCCTCGATCTTGGTGAATAGGATCACGGCCTCTCCAAGTGCATGACCTGCCGGGAGGGTGAGTGCTGCCGCTTCATTCCAAACGCTGGTGCCAATGGCAACCTCGCCCGGTGCACCACTGCATACTGGAATGTTCAACATGCGTTGAATCGACACTGCCGTATTTGGTAACACCGGAGCAACAGCTACGCTGAGCGTGCGAATCACATTCAAACACGTAGAAATCGTGAGTGCACAATCTTCCGCGTCTGTCTTGACGGCCTTCCATGGAGCTTTGTCATTGAAGTACTTATTTGCTGCGCGTGCAATGTTCATCATGTCCATCACGGCGTCGCGGAAGCGGAAGGCGTCAAGGTTTGATGACATGGCGGCAAGGCTGTTCGCAATGCTTGTGTGCAGCACACTCTCGTGCTCGCCTGCTTCACGCTCGACAGATGGAACGGCATTGCCAAAGTTCTTTGCTGTGAAGAGCAGTACGCGATTCACGTAGTTGCCAAGAATAGCTGCAAGCTCGTTGTTTGCTCTCGCTTGGAAATCTTTCCAGGTAAAGTCGCTATCCTTTGTTTCCGGCATGTTCACGGCAAGTACGTAGCGCATCACATCTGTGTGTTGTGCTTCCGGAAAGTCGGTAACGTATTGCTGAAGATCGATAGCCCAGTTCCGACTCTTCGAGAACTTCTGTCCTTCGAGATTCAGGAACTCATTCGCTGGTACATTCTGCGGAAGGATATATCCTTCGCGGCTGTGCAACAGAATAGGAAAGATGATGGTATGGAAGACAATGTTGTCTTTTCCGAGAAAGGCCGTATAGGTAGTATCTGCGCCCTTCCACCATTCCGCCCAACTATCCGGCTTGCCTTGATCAATGGCCCATTGTTTCGTTGCAGAGATGTATCCGAGTACAGCTTCGAACCACACGTAGATTACCTTGCCCACGGCGCCGTCAACGGGAACGGGAATGCCCCACGCCATGTCGCGCGTTGCTGCGCGTTCGGCAAGACCTTGTTTGAGCCACGACCTACTTTGTTGGAGTACGTTGTCTTTCCACGTTCCAACATGCTGCTCGATATAGTCTTCCGTCCACTGTTGAAATTCATTGAGCTTGAAATACCAATGTTTCGTTGCACGAACCACCGGACGTTTTCCGCTTACCAATGAACGTGGCTCTTTGAGATCGAGTTGGTTGTAGTACGCGCCGCAGTTGTCGCATTGGTCGCCGCGAGCTTTGTCGTATCCGCAGTTCGGACATACACCTTCTACATATCGATCGGGCAAGAACATGCCCGCATTCTCATCGTAGAACTGTTCTTCTTCTCGCTCTACAAGCAGTCCCTTTGCCAACCAGTCTCGGAAGAATTCTTGCGCCGTTTCTTTGTGCAAGGGATTCGACGTGCGATCATAGATGTCAAAGGCAATGCTTGCTTTTTCAAGAGCTACCTTGTTGGCAACGTGGTATTTGTTGATGAGCTCTAAGGGTGCAAGACCTTCTTTGTCTGCTGCAATGGTGATGGCAACTCCGTGTTCATCAGAGCCGCATACATACAGTGTTTCGCGACCAACGAGTCTGCAGTACCGCGCATAGATGTCGGCAGGAAGCGTACTTCCTACAACGTTACCTAAGTGCGTGATGCCACTGGCATACGGCAAGGCAGATGTGATCAGGTATTTACTCATAGAGAACAATGTCGCCTGCAACGCGGCTCGCCGTCGCCTCGTCTACCATCATGCGAATGATGGCCAAAGAAAATTCAAATGCCGTGCCTGCACCTCTACTCGTGATTAACCTACCGTCTTGGGCAACGCGCTCAAGTGTGTATGCATATCCCTTCAAGGATTCTGCAACAGAAGGATGACTGGTGATCACGGCCGTACGGGAAAGCATGTTGAGTTCGTGTAACACCGCAGGTGCAGCACATATAGCGCCGATCACACCTTTACGTTCGCGATGCCGTTGAAGCATGTGCTCCAACTGAGCGTTGTCGATAAAATTCTGAACGCCTTGCGAACCTCCTGGAAGAACGATGGCATCGAAATTCTCATCGTCTGACAAATCTTCCATCTGACAGTCGGGTACAATGCGCACGCCGCGAGAGCACGTCACGACGTTTCCATCGCCGGCGACGATAACGTCTACGCCGGCTCGACGTAGCATGTCGATGATGATGACGGCTTCCATCTCTTCCGTGCCGTTCGCGATCGGTACAAGTGCTTTCATTCCCACTCTATGGTTGCGGGTGGCTTTGACGATATGTCGTACACAACACGGTTGATACCGCGTACTTCATTGATGATGCGATTGCTGATGCGCGCTTGTACTTCGTACGGCATATGATACCAGTCCGCCGTCATCCCATCGGTGCTTGTTACTGCGCGAAGGGCACACACATATTCATACGTGCGCTCGTCGCCCATCACACCTACACTCTGCACGGGAAGCAGAACAGCAAAGGCCTGCCAAATAGAGTTGTAGAGCCCTGCGGCACGAATCTCTTCGAGGAAGATCTCGTCGGCGTCCCGAAGAATGCTCAGCTTTTCTGCAGAGATCGGTCCAGGAATTCGGATGGCAAGACCTGGTCCGGGGAATGGATGACGTTCGACAAACCAATCCGGAATACCAAGCTCGCGACCAACCGCTCTTACTTCGTCTTTGAAGAGTTCGCGGAATGGTTCGATGAGCGAGAGCTTCATCGTGTCTGGAAGTCCGCCAACATTGTGATGCGTTTTGATGGTTGCCGATGGACCTTTTACGCTCAGTGATTCGATCACGTCGGGATACAGTGTACCCTGCGCAAGGAACTGCGCGTCGGCAAACTTCTTCGCCTCTACATCGAACACTTCAATGAAGGCACCGCCAATGATTTTTCGTTTCGTTTCAGGATCGGATACTCCGTCCAACCGCGACAAGAAGAGCTCCGATGCATCAACAACGTCAATGCTCATACTGAAATGTTTGCGGAAGAGTTCTTCGATTTGCGTGCTCTCTCCCTTACGCATCAAGCCACTGTCTACGTGAATGCAATGCACCTTGTCGCCGATGGCCTTATGGAGCAACACAGCCACAACC
>JBBRES010000156.1:0-5604 GCA_038202665.1 Kapaibacterium sp. (SeqCode)
TCCCGTGATGCCCATGCACGAAGATCAGCTCGACTTCGAACTCGAATGCGCGATCGTGATCGGAAAGCAAGGACGTAACATCTCGGTAGCAGATGCCGATGCACATGTTGCCGGCTACATGGTGATGAACGATTGGAGCGCCCGCGCTCTACAAATGCAAGAGATGAAACTGAATCTAGGTCCGGCCAAGGGCAAAGACTTTGCCACGTCTATCGGTCCGTGGCTCGTCACACGCGATGAACTTTCTGCACGACGTATCGAAACGCCACACGGCGAAACGTACAACATGCCCATGTGCACAACACTCAACGGCACGGAAGTGTCGAGGGGGAACGTGAAGGACATGACGTGGACGTTCGCGCAGATTATCGAACGCGCCAGTTATGGCGTGACGTTGTATCCGGGCGACGTGATTGGCTCTGGCACCTGCGGAACAGGATGCTTCTTGGAGTTGAACGGTAGCAAGGTTTACGATCCAGCGCTCTGGCTGAAGCCAGGAGACGTTGTCACATGCGCGATCGACGGACTAGGAAATCTCACGAACACGATCGTTCGAGAAACCATCTCATAGTATCACGGCACAAGGATCTTCACACTTTGAGCCTTGCCGCTTTCCATCAATCGAATCACATACACGCCTGCCGGTAGCGAGCCTATCTGCAGGCGTTCTTCGTGTTGCATGGTGGTAGTGCCGGATGCAATGCGCAGAGATTGCAACGAGTAAAGCGACCATTCTTCGGCAACGGTTGGCAACACGTCGCGATGTACGACGATGACGCCGTCGTAATAGGCTGCGTGGATGGTGCTGTGTTCGGCAACGCCATCGTGTACCGACGTGGGTTCGTCGAGAACAAAGAATCCTGCTTCAGAAGCTAAGAAGAGGCGCTTCCCCACTGTGTCCCAGCGGATCGACCAAGCATTCTTGTTGAGACCCGGCGTTGTTTTGTCGACGGGATGCACCCATGGAATGTTTTCGTACTTCGTCCACGTTGCGCCACCATCCTTTGATACAGTCACAAGACTGTCGCCGTGAATGGTTGTGTCGAGCGTGAAGAGCCGGAAGCCGCCGGCAAACACTTCTTCAACGCCATTCTTGATGCGCACGTCCACGGCCCAGAACGACGTGTCCGCGTACGCATATTGGAACCACGAGGCGCCTCCATTCGTGGTCTTGAGCACTCCACCGTTCCCTTGAATCGTGGCTGCATTCGAGATAGCAACAATTGCATAGCCGATCTGCGGATTCACAGGATTGAAAACGATCTTTGGAATTTCTGCGCTTGCTCGAAGAGTGTCCTTACCGTTGATCGGCACAAGGCGCCACGTAGAACCCGAATCGTCCGAGCGATACATCACGCCATTCAAAGCGCCAATGAATAAGATGTTTGATGAGTCGGGTCGGATCTGAATAGTACACAGGCGCGTAGAGATTGTATTGGAAATCGTGCCACGCAGCGACCACGTCTGACCGCAGTCTACACTCCGATACACTTCCTTGACGTTCACTTGTCCTCGAGCACCGTAGATGATATTGGGCTTCGACGGATCTTCTACCATGGCCTCGGACACCAACCAGAAGCGGCGATTCGTAGTGTCGTTGTACACGCGCTCCCACGTAGCACCGGAATTACTCGAACGGATCACACCATCAACACCCCAACCCGCGGCGATCACCGACGCTGTGTCTTCGCCACATACGTGCATCGACGATACGGCATTGTCTGAGGACCGCGATCCGATGAACACCGTATCAAACGTTTGTCCGCCATCGAACGACCGATACACACGGTCGAACTTCCCACCCACATACACCGTGTTGGCATTTTTGGGATTCACCACAACGGTATAGGCGCGCACGGGCAACAGCAATTTCCATTGCTGCGCAGTACTCACAGAACAGGTAATGAGGAAGGCGGCAAGGACAAGAAGGAGTCTCGACATGTTGATCACCATTGTATGAGAGCAGAAGCCATACGTGCGCCGTCTGTCATGCGCACCACGTAGAGACCGTTCGGAAGCGAAGGAGTTGCAAGCATCGCTGAACCTTGTTCATACAAAGTCACAAATCCAGAGGCCACCAACGTTCCGGTAAGCGTAGAGATGGCATAGGAGCACCGACCGTTGAAGTCTGAAGGTACGGTGGCGGCAAGTCCGCGATCGGTGTGACGCAGCGTTAAGCCACCAGTTTGGGCGGTTGTGTGCTCTTCGTTGACGGACACCACTTGCGTCGAAATAAACGCACCGGCCTCCGAAGCCAACAATAGATAGGGGAATCCACCGGCCATCGTTACGCCGAACGACCAAATGTTCGCACGCTTCTTTCCGATCTCGTTTTCCGTCCACGGCACAATGCCCAAGCTCGCCCATTGCTGTCCGGCATTTAGAGAGCGCATCACAATAGAGTCGCCCTTCAAGTTCGCGCTCGATCCATCGGCTTGATATCCGCCAACGAAGATCTCTTCTGTTACAGCCGTGCGATGGAGTTCGAGTGCATACAACGACGTGTCCATGAATCGCATGCGCGCCCAGGTAACTCCGTAATCCACTGAGGTAAAGATGCCACTGTTCGACGTGTTAACGTCGAACAAGTTCGATGCTGTTGCGTAGGCAAGTCCGGGCGTCACGAGACTCCACTTGATCACCATGACATCTGCATCTGGTTGCGCAGACAGTCTGTCTGTGCGCGCCCACGTGCGTCCGCGATTCACAGACCGATAGATGATCGACCCACGTCCGCCTACTACCATGATGTTGGTACTGTCTGGCGTTGGGCACACAGCAATTGTATTTCCACGCGAGCCAACGACGGTGTCCACAATAGCCAGCGAATCCCACGTGGCTCCCTTATTCCCGCTCCGATACACAATAGGCGGCGACGAGCGCAAGGCGTACACGGTATCTGTTGACGTTGGATGCACAGACAAACTCGTGGTTCCGGTGAATTCGATGCGGCGACCAGTTGGGTCGTTGATCGAGTTCGTCCACGTCTGTCCGGCGTCTGTGGATCGGTCCAGTCCGGTGAACTCAGGTCCGCCCGCAAACATCACCGTCGTATCCGTAGGATGGATCACCAACAATGCAACGCGGGAAGAGCCACTGATATCTTGAATGGAGAGTTCTTCCCATGTAAAGCCACCATCGCCCGACCGGAACATTGTTCGGGCAACGTTGCCAGCAAATACCGTAGTCGGGTTTAGCGGGTTAACTGCAATTCCGTACACGGCTCTTCCCGGAATCACAGGAGTCCATCCTTGCGCAAGCGACGTGAGGGAGGCAAGGATCAAGGCACAGCAAAAGGTGAAGCAACGGTTCATGGGGTCCACAAAAAAAAAGGGCAACACAAGTGTTGCCCATAGTATAGGAAATTCGCGGTTATGTTACTTCATCACGACCATGGTCTTCGTGATACTCTTACCGTTAACGGCTAGAGTGAAGTAGTAGGTGCCGTTTGAAAGCGTCGATGGATCTACGCTCAAGCCGTGCAGACCTGCATCCGTTTGACCGCTGTAGAGTGTGGTTACGCGGTTGCCAAGCATGTCGAACAACACCAGCGATACAGTGCCTGGTACGTCAAGCGAGAACGTGATCTCGGCAACTTCCGTTGCAGGGTTTGGCTTTGCGTTGTTGAGGGAGAATCCGAGGTTCTCTGTTGTTTCTTGCACGGACGATGGGTTGAGGGCGTTGAAAACTCCCACACGCACAGTCTGAGGCATGAAGCGATTCACTGTTGCGCCCGTGCCACCAAGTTCGCGCTCCAAAAAGACGTCTGGCCAACCAGCGCTCTTGAGAGGGTGTGCTGCAGCCAATCGGTCGTTCGTGATACCCTGATGGTACATCACAGGAACTTTGTCTGCACTTGGCACAATGGCTGGGATCTTCGTTCCCTTATCCACCTTCGCATCGTTCGTGATATTCACTGCACCGCCCCAAGAATTGTCATCAAGAGCGCGAACAGAGAAGAAGAGGTCTGTAGTGAAGAGCGAATCCAACGTGCCATAGGTGAGCACGTTATTGCTGTTGAACAGGATGGTCATTGCTGGGTTCACACCGTACCGCATACTCGTGTCTGCATCTACCCACTTTATAATCAAATGGGAATTGTTTGCGGTTTTAGCGATCTGAACTTCATGGCCTAATACGCTTGATACATAGGGCACCCACTTGGCTTGGCTTGTCGAAGCCGTATCGTTCACTTGGAAGGTAAGCGGATTGAAATCGTGGAGTTCCGTGACTTTGCGAACAGACCACGCGCCATTCATGTATTCTGCTTCGATGAGATCGAGACGATCAAAACGATTTTGGTCATCAATGTGACCAAGACGCATGACGTATGAATAGCGATCTGTGCCCGTAACAACGAATCCGTCGGTACCAAAGGGGTCATACGTAGTGTACTTCACAGAAGGGAAGTTCGCCGTTGCATATTGATCCAAGAGTGCCTTTGGAATCTTGTTCCAAGGGCCCCATGTTTGCGCCCCGTCCTTCGAAACCGCTACACCTGGTAAGCGAGAAGACTCGTCTTCTATCCAAAGGTTGTCTACAGCTACGTACACATTGCCTGAAGCATCTGCATCAGAAAGCATTTCGGAATTGTAGGTGGAGTTTGTTTCGCCGGCTCTCCAATTGGAAAGTGACCACTCATCAGGAATAGAGCTAGAAACGTCTTCGGCAACAAAATTGAAGTAGAACTGACCGTAGGCGCCAAACTGTCCCGTGCCGCCCTGTCCAAGAGTTAAACGCGACGCATGGAATACTCCTGCGCGTGATCCTGCAACTGGAAGCAACACATTACCAGAGAAATTATATCCACCGCTATTGTTGAGATCCGGCGATGTCATGTTCACTTCAAGAGGTGTTGGATCTGCAAGTTTGAACATCGCAGGTTGCCCGGAGTAGCTCCAATTCGACCCCTTCAAATAGGAATAGCCCCACAAACACC
Source organism: Kapaibacterium sp. (SeqCode) (assembly GCA_038202665.1). Taxonomy (GTDB): domain Bacteria; phylum Bacteroidota; class Ignavibacteria; order Kapaibacteriales; family Kapaibacteriaceae; genus Kapaibacterium. Next base: position 4,940 of record JBBRES010000156.1, read on the forward strand.
AACCGAGGTCATCTGCGGATGTGACGTTCTGGTTCACAAGGGCAAGGTTTGGAAAGGCGCGGTATTCACCCGTTTTTTCGAATAAATTCTTGGTCGTGAACGATGCGCCGCCATTTGCCGAAATGAAGGCCTCAATTCTACCACCTGCAAGTAGGTTCGATGCAAACACGCGCAGTGGGTGGACGAGCATCAGGGTATTGCTTCCCTTATCATACACAAACGTTTGGTTTGTGTTGTATTGCTCCCATGTTGGCAGGAACTCATTTTGATACAGGTTCACATACGTAATCGCCTGACGTTGCTCAACATTCTTGCCAACAAGCATTGTTGCGGATTGTTGGTTCGGATTTGCAAGCTGCGCGGTGCGCTCGTGCTGCACCAATGCAGTCGGCAAGCTCTCGAGCGACTGTGCGCTTACGGCAACTTGTGACATCAAAGCGGCTAGGCCTAGAACGAAGAATCTAGTCTTCATCGGAAAACTCCGGAAGGTAATTGTGGAATGAGAACTGCAAATGTACACAGGTGACGCAACATCTCTCTAATTTTGTAGGCTGTTGTTGCTGTGGTGTCTGACTGGACCACCGTGCACCTTGTTACACTTGCCACGAACTGCTATGACCTTAGAACGAATCTCGGCACTCATCGGACCGATCCTCGATCCGGAT
>JBBRES010000157.1:0-5596 GCA_038202665.1 Kapaibacterium sp. (SeqCode)
GGCGGAGTGGTTGTGATAGTACACGCCGCATTCGAAACGTCGAGCGTTGTAGCAGACGTCGTCGTTACATCGCGCACTCGAACAAATCCGTTTGTAGTTGCCGCGTTCGGTGCTGTCCATGCGTAGGTGCCTGTTGCAGCGGCAACCGACGGCGCGACCGTTGTCCAGGGTCCGGCGGCGCCGGTCGAAGACCAATCGATGGCCACAGTCGTAACGTTCGAAGACGTCCACGTAATAGTATGCGCCGAACCTGCTTGCCATTGCTCGCCACCGTTTGGCGTTAGCACGGTAATCACAGGTGTGGGTGCCGTTGCCGCAACAACGAGCGTGAACTGCGGTAGTCGAGCCCACAGATCTCCCGAGTCTTCTACACCGTTATTGTTCGTAGACAATCCAATTGCACGTACATAGTAGGTGCCTGGTGTTGTGGGAGCCGTCCACGCAAAGTCAAACGTGGCGCTGTTGCTCGACATTGTCTTCGGACTACTGTGGGTGAGCTCAGTGCCAGATAGTTTGAGATTCGTTCCAGCAGCGGTGAGTGTCCCGGCGTCGGTCGTCCCGGTCATGTCTGTCTTCACCGCGATGTTCACACCTGCCGTGCGACCTGTTGCTGTATGTGCGACGAGTACCGAGAGGTTCACCTTTGAACCCGCGGTAACATTCATGGTGTTTCCTGTGGTGCCCGGTACGGAAAGCGTCACCGCAGCAGATGCTGTAGAGGAGTGGCACGATCCGCAGCCAGCACTGGTGGTGGCTGTGCGACCTGTTTTGCCATTGTTGCTGGCTTGGAGACCAGACGTTGCTATCAGAATGATAACGAGTGAAAGAGTAAGTGTACGTATCATCGTACGGCCTTTCGTGAAAAGAAAGAGTGGCAGATGCCAATGTTGCGACGTGCGATTCAATCAGCATGAACGCGAATTGGTTACAGCACTGCGCCGATGTATCCTTTTGTGGACCTTGCGAATTGTAATCCCATGACGTTATTGGATGCACTATCAGATGAAGAGCTGATGCAGCGCTTACAGGCAGATGAAATCGAAGCCTACCGCGTGTTGTATCAACGGTACAAGCGTACGATGTATGCCTATATCCTGCAGATTGTGCGCAACGAAGAGGTTGCCAAGGATGTGTTTCAAACAGTCTTCGCAGACATATTTGAACACCGACGTCAGTTCACGTATGGGACCTTCCGTGCATGGATGTACACAATCGCACGGAATGCATCAATGAAGGCATGGGCGAAGGAAGCTCCTTCGAGAGCAGGGCTCAGCATCGTAGATCCGCCAGAACTTGCAGACGAGAACGATCGGACAGGCGCGGATGTGTTGCTTTCAAACGCCTTGCATTCTGCGCTGAAGACATTGACGCCTGAGTTTCAACAAGCCATTCAACTACGGTACTATGAAGATCTCTCGTTTGAAGAGATCGCAGAACGATTGAACATTTCTCTCTCCCTCGCAAAAGTGAGAGTAACTCGTGCAAAGCAAGCACTTCGGACGCTGCTGTTGCCCTTCACCTCGGAGGTTCTCTTATGAGCATACAACATCCCGACGAACAACTTTGGAATGACATCGTGCAAGACACGGAACTCGACTCATTTTTTGATGAGAGTGAAGCGGCGCTCGTGGCAAAAGCAGAACGAAGTGTACGAGGCGCATCTCCATTCTGGAACCGGCCGGCCACATTTGGCATCGCTCTTGGATTCATGATTACAGCAGGTGCGGCCTGGATGCTTCTTGCGAACCATGAAGCTCCTGCCATGGCGGTTTCTCCACATACTACTACCGCTGCACCAACGTCGGCGATAAGTCGGCCCACGATGCAAGCGCCAACGCTTGAACCGACCACGCAAGTGGGGCGAATGGAAACCCGCGTGTCCGCTACTTCTACCTCAAATCGTGTAGCCTCGATCGAGCGAGCAGATTCTTTGCAACGTATCGTAACGATTACTACCGACACTCGGCAAACACCGAGCATTCTCTATTCGATTGGTGTGTTGCGGCATCGCGCAGGTCAAACAACGGCTGCTCGACACGCCTTGCTAGAAGCAGAGAAGATTGCCTCTTCCATGGGCCTTACAGAGCTCCTTGTAAAGATTCATCGTGAGCAAGCAAGCTTACCTACCCGTTAACACAATCTCTCCAGGCGATGTTGCGGTTGTACTCCCGTCGGCAGTTTGCACAATCAGCCGATAGGTGCAAACGAGTCGGTGCTTCTTTGACGGTGCCAGACTACTTTTTATCTGATACTCGATGTGCGCAGGCACTGCGCCAACGCCTTGAATACTCTCCATCGGTGCATGAGGCAGAGTAATCTCGACTTTCCATGATGTTACGTCAACATCGGACTCTACCAGAGGATCGAATCGCACGACTACTGGATTATTCTTGACGATGGTTGTCCGCACAGACACCGTTACCACAGGTGGCGGCGGTGCAATTGTACGCACATACTGTTCTCGCACGGTGATCTCTGTTCCAAGCGTATCCGTGGTGCTCGTTTGCAACGTCACACTCGGTGCAACGCCATACACTGCCATTGTCGTGGCTGTGTCGCGCACCATGCGCTGCGTATAGGTTGGTGGAGGTGGAACCGGTGGGACGAACGGAGGTGGCAAGGGAGGAACAGTGTCAAGTTGTTGCGCTGCATTCGTCGTCGTGGTGCGAATGCGAATCCCTAGGCCGAGGCCAATCATGGTCCACGACGCCGAGGAGCTCATAGATGCGAGTGGAATCTCGAGTCGAACCGTTGGCTCTAGTTTGAACGCACCAACAGTTGTTCCGAACGCCTCAACTCCGAGCACCATCACCGGCACAACGGTCGCACTTCCAGGAAGTACTCCACTCGTATCGGTTGACGTGGGGAACTGAATTCCCGGCGGGTCAAGAATCTGCTGCGATTGCAACACTGTTGGTTGCAGAGCGACGCGCGCTATAAATCCAACACAAATCCGTGCAGAAGACGTTGCAAAGAGTGCAGAGAGCGATGCTTCGATTGCTGTGTACCGAAGCTCGATTGCATGTTGAATGGTGGCCGGAATCACATCACCATCTATCGAAAGGGTTGTTGCTTCGTTTGCGTGAATAGTAGACGTGGTATGCATAACCCCTAGGCCACCAACAAACGTCCACGTCCGGCTTGCCTCCATGCCAACTTCCAACCCTCCCCCACCCTGCACTCCTACAGCTGGCGAAAACTCGACGCCAGTGTTGGGGAACCCTGGCAGTCCGGTGAACGAAGGTAAATGCAGCACGCCGCCGATCTTTCCGTGAAGGCCCACCCAAAGCGGTTGTGCAGAGAGCGACGCCGCCCAGAGGATCAAGACGATCGTTACTGCAACACGATAAAACGTCGAACGGCTATTGATGTGCCTGTGCGAAAGACAGCCGTATAGGTACCCGGCGAAAGGCCAGCGGTGATGCTTACGCTGACGATGTCTGCCAGTACAGTTGGTGCGATGGTCCATGAGTTCGTCAAATTACCAGTGTTGTCATATACGTTCAACACGCCACCTACATCTGCGTGATATATTCGCACCGTGAGTGGTAGTGCACTAGGAATTGGAGTAATCACAATCGCGGCCTGGGAAGTGTCGAACAGGATGTTTCGGTGTCCGCCGCTCCAGGAATCGTCGATCGTTACTCCAGTGGTGAGTGTCGTGTCGAGTTGATGCACCAGGGTTGCATTGGCGTAGAATGCAATGCCATCAATAGAGACGATGCTTGTGTCGAGATCTCCCAAGCATCCCGTGAACTCAAGTGATGCAAGCACGGTGGAATCTGTCGTCAGATTGCTCCTTCGCAGGGTAGTGCGCGTCGTTCCTTGTAGCACGTCGGACCTTGCTGACGAATCGAGAGCAATCACGGAGTTGCGATAGCCAACGCGCATTTGCACGGACGTGACCGATTTTGCAACAAGCCATGCATAGCCAGCCTCAAGATGAATCTTCAGCGTGCGCCGCTCCCCAATCTTCATGTGCATTGCCGACGCGTCTAGCCGTACTCGAACCGGCGGACGCGGCACGCTCGTATCCGGTGTTGTTCGAATCGGAACGGTTCGAACAATCTGCATACTGTCTTCATCCGCCTGCGCCATTACACGCATCGTAACCGAATTGTGCGACGGAGCAGTTATCGAAACGGTAAACTCTACCGAATCTCCCGGCGCAAGGACTCTGTACGGCGGAAGGGAGGCAAGGCTCACGCCCGCGCTCGACCCGGCCACCGTCACATTCCGAACGTGCAGCGCTGCAGACCCGACGGAAGAGACAACACATCTTACAACCGTAGGTGTGTTGATGGTAACGGAATCGATGGCATCAACACGAAGATCCATTCTTGCACGAGTGGTGTCGGGCGGAGGAGATGTCCGGCCCCGACCCTGCATTCGAGTTGTTGCAATCGCAGAAGTGCTGCACCACCATGTGAGCGCTCCATCTACAAGCACAGTATCGGTAGGGGTGAATCGGATCCATACGGTGTCCGACGCGCCGGGCGCAATGCGCTTAGGAGTGAACTGTTGTGTGAGGGCAACCTGTGCGATACCCAAGCGCACACTGTCTATGCGCAACGTTTGGGGAGACACGTTTACGATGACGGCCGCCATGGTGGAATCCTTGCCAATCTCAACTCGCCCAAACTGCACGTCGGCAGACTCGGGCGCCGGCGCCGGAAGGCGCGACCGAAGGATGTGCGTGGACCTCCATTCTTGCCCGATCGAAGTGAGACGGCACTCAACACCATGGTCACCTAACTCCGATGCCAGAATCCTATACGCAATCGTGTCTGTTGCGCCCGGATCGATAGAGTGGACGACTGACCCAATGATGGGTCCTAGGATCCACTGAGTGTCGGTTTGCACGTCCCGAATCTCGACGGTAACCTGCGCCATTCGCGACCCAACGTTTCGAATCGGCACGTAGATCGTGTCTACGTTATCCACAATACACGTTGTGGATAACGGCATAAGGATGCGCATGTCGAGTGGAGAGATGATGCTCGAGTCTTTCCCAGTCCATCGAATCACGGCCGTTGCAATCGTGTCCGCATACCAACATTGTAGGATGGCAGAGTCTGCTCCAACAACAGTCGAACGAATACGGACATCGGCATAGGCTTGTTTGTTATCAACCACTTCCGGGAATGAAGTGATGGAACACTGCAATGAATTCGTCATTATTCTTGCGCTATCGACAACGGCGCGCGTGCCACGACGGAGCTCTACACGGACCGGAGTTTGTACGCTATCGCCAACTCGAATAGAGTCCAATTGCACATCCACCATCACAATCCGCGGCTTGGCTGGAGGCGGAGGGCGAGTGGAATCGATGGCTACGCCTTGAACAACAACAAGGAAGCGTTGAGATCCAACGTTTTCCACAATAGTGTCTGTGTACGTCCCCGGAAACGTGGGTCGCCACGTTACCACGAACTCTGAATCTCCCTGTGGAAGAATTGGCCAAGGAGCATTGGGCGTAACGACAATCTGTTTTCCACTATTCGTAGTGGATATGTTCGAGACGATAACGGTGTGAAAGCTGCTGTGATTCTGCGTACGGAACGACCGTTGCTTGAAGGCGCCAACAACCACCGTA
>JBBRES010000158.1:0-5488 GCA_038202665.1 Kapaibacterium sp. (SeqCode)
GCTACGGACGACGTGGGCCAGTCGTAGACGGTGGAAGAGGGTGACTGGGGAGTAACGGTTGGATACTTTGCCATTGTACCGCCGAGAGACAACGGGATAGGCACGAATTCCGTGAGTGCAGCAAATGCGGCCGTAGCTGGCTTTGCTATTGCACGAATTGGCTGTGCCACGCCGTTCTGCACAGGTGTACTAAACGCTGTAACGATCGTAGGCGGTAACACCAGTTGTGGTACCACTGTTTTGTAGCATGCACCATTGCTGGGCGTCACCCATGCGGCAAGATCGTCTATGGTCCACGGTGCTTGACGTGAAGCTACGAGTACCTGCGCCGCCGGATCACTTGCTGTGGGAATGGCATTGTCTTCGATCATCGTTTCTACGAGCAAGAGATCGTTGATCTGCGTGTCTTCCGAGGCCACCGATTGGCCCCATGCAACCACAAGGCGTTGTCTGGTGAGAAGACCTTCTGTATAGGTGCACGACGTGATGGTTGGGAACGCCGCATGAAGTTTGAAGATGTTGCCGTGCTGTGCGATTCCATTCTGTCCGTAGCGAAACAGCGGACCCAGCGAACCGTCGGCATTGTTGATCATAGCGGGTTCGTTGGGATTCAGCGGCGCTTGAAACGTTCTGAACTGCGCACCAAGTTCGATCTCTCCTGTCTCCCATTGCAGACCACCGACATCCGTAACCGCGCCCTTATCAACGGGCAAGCTCCGCCTATAGTAAACGCGCCACGGCTGACCGGCCTCGTTCGTCTGGCGCATTGTTACCATGTGGTAGCGAACGTGATCATCGTTGGGGAGCAGTGTTCCCACTGCATCAGACATCGGCGTCACAATGATCTTTGTCTGCGAGTTGAAGGCAAGAAAGCCTGTTGTTGCCACAGCACTCGCCTCTACCGGCCGCACCAAAAAGAGCTTCCCCTCACCAGGTAGGTACGGTAGTTCAAGGACACCTGAGGCATCAACAATTGTATCTACGCGGCGAATCTTGTTGCTGTAATCTGTTTGTTCGATCGACGTACTGTTTCCCATTTCTGTAATACGAAGGAGCTTTGGTATTCCGTTACTACTTTGAAACGTCATGGGCACGGCTATCATGCGAGAACCATCTTGCTGATACATGCCCCATGCGGGTGTTTGCTTCGCTTGTTCGTCGAAGTGTTCTTCGCTGCTGATGAAGGTACGATCACACTCGGGGCAGATGGCCGGACGAGGGGCTCCCAGTGCGGAAGGAATCATTGGAGATGTTCGTCGGTTGACGACACCAAGCCAATACTCTTCATTAGAATTTTTGCCCTCTCGGTTGAGATACGTTACATCTACGAAGATCGAATCGGTTGCTTCATAATCTGCACGACCATTCACCTTCCCACGCATCGGATGTCTCGTACGAAGTCGGCCTACGCCTACCACATCGGTGAGTGTTGTTACGGCATCCGGCTTTGATGCCGAGCGAGTCATGTATCCACGGTTCCAGAATGCTACAAGCCGCAGTTGTGGTAATAGGTCTCTCCAGGTTGGTGGCGTATCTGCACCTGGCAGCGGTGGCATAGATGGTACAGTTCGTCCAATAAGGTCTGTGAATCGCAGCAACTCCATGCGAGCAGAGCGAAGGCCAATGTAAAACCGAGAAGCTGTGGTGGCGTCGTGACCCGACCATGTGGCTCCGTTGTACAGCAGATCGTCGAGAATGTACACGTCGGTAGGTTGGTTGTTCACGCGAATCAGATTCGGGACCTTTGCCCACGTTTGTCGCAATACGCCATCGTCGTTCTGAAATGAGAGACCGGAAAACGGTTCAGCAAAATCAGCGCCGAAGGCATCGCCCAAGTACATCACGCGTTGTTGCGCCTCGTCGGCAGTGAGAGCGCTGTTCATTGTTGCATTCACAAATCCGACGAAAGCGTAATTCTTGCCAGCAACTTTCTCATCAAAATACGTACCGGCGCAGAAGAGAACATTTCCTGAAGCGCCGTAGAGTGTTCCTGAAATTAGGCTTCTGCGAATCTCTTCACCGGTCCACGGTCTGCCCTCTGCTCCGAAAGACCTTAGCACTCGGCCTGTTGTGGGTGATGGCTGTCCACCATCACGAGTGTCTATGTTCCATTGTGAGTACGTCCATACTTGATTGAGCCATGCGGTACCATCGAACAAATAGGATTGATTGAACGAGGGCATTGTATTGTCGTAGAGTACTCGTTCGTGCATCAAGAGCGTTGGCATGTCTTGACGCGTGGATTGCGAGCTCTCGTAGACTCTCTCACCGTTTGCATTCAAATGGTAGAAGTATTGAACGGGGTTCAAGTTCCACCAATCTGAATGGTCTCGTACTTCTGCGAGAAACGATCTCGTCGAGTTCACAGTGACTGTTCCATTTTCATTCAGCGTAACGTTGTCATCATCGAATCCCATTTCGTATGCGCAAGACTTTGTACGAATTTCAACCTGGTCACCAAACTCCCAGCAGGGCTCACGAAATCGCCAGACGATGTCCGCAAGGCCCGGCCGCACGTGAATGTCAGCCCCCCAGAATCTCGCACAGGCGAAGCCGAATTTCAGATTCCACGTTTGCTTCCAAGAGTCAAATGGATAGCTCGATGAACCACCACGAAGAAACGATGCAGGAGTGGAATTGCTTACTCGTCCGGTAAGTCCTTCGTTCCAGATGAGGCGGTTCACTGGTGTGCCTGCACTGATCAAGTTGACGAGCTTGTCTTCCGGCCACGTGATATGTCGGTATCTATCGGCCGGGATCACCGGTTGTTCCGAGACAATCAGTCCGCCGGTAAGAATGTTCAAATGCCGGTCTGCATACCAGATCATTTCTGGTAGCTCTTCCGGTCCGCGCAGGCCAACAATACGATGTCCGCGCCCAGTTTCAGTTGCGGATGCTTCGGCCGTAGCAAAGGCGTCGACCGTGTTCTGTATGATCGTCGCAATGGGTGTACGGAACTGATCTCTCAAGAGCGCTCGCGCCACGGGTGTGCTGAACGACACATAGTCGATATCAACATCAACACCGGCAGAAGATTCATACGTCACGGTGATGTTCAGATCTGTGATGCGCTTCTCAAGGACTGAGGTTTCCGTTGGGTCTTCATTAAAAGACCGCAGAGATGGGTTGCCTTTTTTGTAACCATAGCCCGTTGTCTTATAGTTGTCGTTCAACTTACCAGACTTTGGCGGTTCGAGGCCATCTTCTGTTCGCGGCCAAAAAACAACAAGTCCGTCAAAGACGGTCCATGCTCCTTCTGTTGCCTGAAGCATCGCACGCGTGATCACGATCTCATCGGCAGGAGCATCATAGTCACGGCAGTCCGTGTACCACGGCCATACGTTCTCACGTGCAGGGAGTGACGTGGTGGACACTGCACTGTTGAGGGGGGAAGCTGCCTTGCTTGTGAGCTGTGCATCAAAGTCAGTGGTGCCAAGAAATTTGGGAAGCTCCGACAGTCCCACCGATGGTAGCGCCTCATTGGCTGGCTTCGTGAGAGTTGGTACGAATGAGAAGTGGAGCGGGATGATTCTTGGGGCATTGGCTATGTCTACTAAGGCAATCTTGCGACGTTCGATTCTAATGCGGATCACAGGATCCGTACCGAGATGGGTAGAGTCGACAACAACTGTTCCAACCGAACGCAACTTGACGCCGATGAACTGCATGTCGTTTGAGCGCGTGGGATCAATGGTGCCGTCCACAAACACTTCAGTTGTTCTATACGCACCTAAGATGGTTCGATTCGAATTATCCGCAAGCACTACGGCTGGTAAATTGTCTGTGCTTCGGAGTCTGCGGTAGTACTCGATTCTCTCGCCAAACGCCGTTTGAAAACCATGAACTGCTCCGGTGTTACTTGCTCCTGACTCAATCACCGGCTTACCTTGTGCAGTAACTTCGATCTCTGCATCACAACGTGTTGCAAAACCGCAGCCGTAGCCGAAGAGAAGCTTGCGCTCTGCATCAACAACAATGAACCGACTTTTATCTGGTGCTCGCTGAAGCACATCGATGTTTGCGGCGGGGTTGGTCGGATAGAATTTTTCATCAATGAGCGACGTGTGAACAATTGCATTCGAAGAAGCTTTTGCGAAGCTGCCCCAATTCCAACCCACATCATACTTTCTGCTGCGGTCAAACAACTCTGTGGTTCGCAAGAGCATACCACCGTCCTCTGAAGTCGCCAAGACTGACGTCTCGTCTGCCTGTTGAGCAATGCAAGGCAGGAATGAAAGTGCAGCTACAACGCACAGCAAGAACAACTTCATTGATCACTCCGATGTTGGAATTCAAAACAACAAGGCTGGCTTACTGAAGGCGCAGTGAGCACGTGCCAAAGACCGTGAGTACAACGCCGGTCATGGCATTGGGTGGGTCTGCGATGAAGTAGTTGGACGCGTCGTAGTCCGATGCTGTAAGGAAGCCTACGAGGCCTCCACTCACAGAATATGCAGGCACGAATACCGGAGCATACGAGCACAGTATGCGTGGTACTAACCAGCCGCCTTGTGTTCGTGTTACCTGAGGAAGCAGCATGCGTTGTGGTTCTGTATAGGCAGAGATCGTCTTTCCGGTTGTCAAATAGATCTCGAAGTAGTTCACGCAGGAGTCTGCGGATTCACTAACGTTGCGATTCATGAGAACCTCCTTACTTCCATCTCCATCTAGGTCCGGGATCATTGCTGCTTCATTGACGCCGCCACATGACTGAGTGCTCAACCACACAATACTGTCAACCTGCGTCAAGTGGAGAGTGGGAGTATCTTCCACAACTACAAGAGACATTCGGTTGTACCTGAGATTTGTATCCGGATAATCGAAGAACGACTCAAGTAATGTTGTATCACGAAACCGAACGTAACTTTGCGAATGTGCGCCGTATGAATGCTCTCCATAACAGGACATCGGTGAGAACAATACTCCGTCTCTCTTGTATAATGAAGAATCAACAGTTACGATCTTCATTCCGCTTGCCGTCACTCGGGTCATGTTACCGCCCCTCTGATTCGGTGCTCCGAAATACCAGCAGGTATCGGATATGAGGTGCAAGGTTTGAGATGGAAAGCTCCACACGCCCAGGGAATCATCGTAGGCGAGTTTATAATCAAATCGATGAACATCTATGGGCTCCAGCGTTACTGTGTCGGGCCGTGTGCGCAGTGAGTCGAGCGAGATACCGTACAGACCAAACACACCGGGACCGAATGTGCCGCCGTCCCAACCGCTACCGGCTACACAGAGCTTCGAGCCCATAGTGTACACAAACTTGTAGTCCATAGCGAACTTCGGATTATCGATCCTTGTTCGAGGACGAAGAATGGTACGTTGCCGGAGCGGCAGCGTGCTGTCGCCATAGAGAATAATCAAGCCTTGAATACTGCTGATGCAAACATCTGTCAATCCGTCCGCATCGTAGTCTGAGTACTCGTAAATGACGAATGAGCCCAAATCAAGTGAATCTTCGTCTGAAGTCAGAACATTGAAG
>JBBRES010000159.1:0-5440 GCA_038202665.1 Kapaibacterium sp. (SeqCode)
CCAGAACCCGATACACCCGTCACCACTGTCATACATCCTAACGGGATGTGGACGTCTTCACCTTTAAGGTTGTGATGCATGGGGTGTATAATGGACAACTGCTTTCCATTTCCCTTGCGATACGTTGTGCGCACGTCCACCACACGTTTGCGCGTGAGGTAGTCGGCCGTGAGCGACGTACCATGTTCCATCATATCCGAGAAGGGACCGCTATAGACAACTTCGCCACCAAACTCTCCAGCCGCCGGACCAATGTCTATCACATGATCGGCCGTGCGTATCACGTCCAAGTCGTGCTCTACAAGCACAACCGTATTGCCCAGATTGCGAAGGCGCTGTAGGATGTCAAGAAGCCGATAGGTATCTCGCGGATGCAACCCAATGCTCGGCTCGTCAAGTACATACAATGTGCCAACAAGGGCGCTGCCAAGCGAGGTAGCAAGGTTAATGCGTTGAGATTCTCCGCCAGACAGTGTGTGCGAAAGTCGGTCGAGCGTTAGGTAGTCGAGTCCAATGTCTACAAGTAATCGAAGTCGCCTACGCAATTCCGAAAGGATCTGTCCGACGATCTTCTCTTCATGATCGGTGAGTCCGATCGAATCGAAGTGATCTGCCGCTTCACGCAACGTAAGATTCACCACATGCGGAATGTTCAACCCCGCAACAAATACCTGACGTGCAGCGGTGCGAAGTCTGGAGCCATTGCAGGCATGACATTTCGTAAATCCACGGAACCGACTCAACATCACGCGATAGTGTGTCTTATACGTCTTCTCTTCGAGCATTTTGAAGAAGGCATTCAATCCGATATAGTCGCCAATGCCGTCCCACAACATATCCATTTGTTCTTGCGTAAACGAGCCAACGGGCTTGTCTACAGGCAGTGTATGATGCGGTGCTTCGCGGAGCAGCTCTCGCAAGTAGGCACCGAATACATCGCCTCGGAATGGTGCCAGGGCGCCACGCCGAAGCGACAGACCTTTGTCGGGCATCACTAGGTTTTCGTCGATGCCAACACTGCGGCCAAATCCCTGACAGGTAGGACATGCGCCAAAGGGATTGTTGAACGAGAACAGTCTTGGTTCTGGCTCGATGTATTGCGTTTGTGTTCGTGCACTTTCAAAGCGCGACGAGAAGTAGTGGTCTTCGCCAGACGTAATGTCGCGAATAACGATACGTCCGTTTCCTGCCTCGAATGCCGTTTCTATGGAATCTGTCAACCGACTACGCACTTCCTCATCCGCCCGAACGATTATGCGATCTACAAGAACGAAGATGTCTACGTTGTCTGGTAAGAGATCGATCGAGGCTATCTCTACTACCTCGGACCCGTCTCCCAATACCATCCTCGAAAAGCCTCGGGCTGCAAGTCCTTCGCGAACATCTTGAGTTGATGCATGTTCTTTGGGAAGCACGTACATCACGTACAGTCGACTGCCCTCCGGAAGCTCCATCATCGCGTTGACCGCCGACTGCGCCGAATCTTTACGTATCAACTCACCGGTGTCTTTATCGATCACGATCCCCACGCGACCATACAATAGGCGCAAGTAGTCGTAGATCTCTGTTGTGGTGCCAACGGTGGAGCGAGGATTCTTGGAGAATGCTTGCTGCTCGATAGCCACCGCTGGCGGAAGGCCCGTGATAGAGTCCACGTCCGGCTTATTCATCCGGTCGAGGAACTGTCGGGCATAGGCGCTGAGTGACTCCACAAAGCGGCGCTGGCCCTCGGCATAGAGCGTATCAAATGCCAGGGACGACTTCCCCGACCCGCTCACGCCGGTGATTACCGTGAGGGCATTGCGGGGAATGTCGACGTCGACATTCCGAAGATTGTTCACGCGGGCACCGCGTATTGCGATGACCTTCTTAGGTGCTGTCATGCTGGCGTTGAAATTGAATCAAGCAACAAATTTAAGGGTTTCGGCGTTCCGCCCGTCCAACCGAATGAATCCGGTAGTGTCTCTGTTTGAATTTTAGCCCCAACACCAATCTTGGAAGACAGCCGTAATTTGCGTTCTGCCCAAACGCCCAACAGATATTAACGAACGTGCAAAACTCATCGTAGCGATTGCTACCGAGGAAGTCGATGATCCTGTGAACGAGGGAACCGAAAAGAATCCGTCTGCGGTTGCACTGGGACGCTTAGGGGGGCTCAAAGGGGGCATGGCAAGGGCGAAGAAACTGACCGCGTCACAACGCAAGGAGATAGCCGAAAAAGCAACGAAGAAGAGGTGGGGGACGGGGAAAAATTAGATAATAGCGTCTCCTTCGTTCCCGATGTTGTATTTTGAGGTGTACGTGTTTTTTACGTACATCTTCTCACTTATTCCAAGGTGCTTCCATGAAGCTCCTATTCGCGACTCACACGAGTCTCACAAACCTATCGGTGAGCTTGTCAGCTGGCTCTGTTGTTGTTGCTCCGCCATCGTCTCTGTCTGCGTGGGGAGGATGCTTGATCGAGATTACCGGCCCAACTTGTGTCGTAATCACCTTCAGTTACACCGCGAACGGTTCGGCGGTAACAGGCAGCCGAAACGTCGATCCGAACGACACAACTTGCTACGGTACCTATTATGTGACAGCAGACGGACACCTTGTTCAGATTGTCTTCTAGTAACAAGAGTGAAAATTCAGCGATGCCTGAGCTGCATCGAAACCAATGTTACGGTACCACTCAGGCACATTTTTCGACAATCGAATTGATCGGGATTTGGCTCATGACTGTAATCCCAAGGCACCCATGAAAGTCCGCGTAACTATTCGCAGCTCCAAATACAACATTGCCCTTACTGAAATATTGGACCTTAGTGATGAACCTATGTTCGGACGGAGTCCTGAAGACATTGAGCAAATAGTCGCTAACTATGTCAGGTCGTGGGAGCGGCAGAATTTTAATACCACGTTTGACATAATCGACAGAAATTCAGGGGAGTATCCCTATGTAGATTGGGAAAAACGGTCATAGCGGTGAGACTTGTTGTGGGTATTCCGGTACCTGCCAACGATTTTTAGACACATAGTGTTCATGAATATACGACATCATTTGGTTCATTCTCAGGCTTGTTGATCCAGACGGCATCCGGAAGTTTGTGATGCGTTGTTCGATGATCTGTTGTGAGTGGCCAAGATGCACCATTGCCGGCGTAAGCATTGCAATGCCGGAGTGATACATCTGATTGTTGTAATCTTCGATAAATTCTCGACAATACGCTAGAGCATGCGAAAAGCTAGAGAACCGTTTTGGGTATGCAGGCGCGTACTTCATTGTTTTGAATTGACTCTCGCTGTACGGATTGTCATTTGAGCAATAGGGCCGAGAATGGCTGCGTTGCACACCCAGTTTGTCAAACAATTCATAGAGCGTATTCGATCGCATCACGCCTCCATTGTCTGCATGGATGATGAGTTGATTACGTTCGACACCTTCATGTCCGCAGGCAGCGTCTATGAGGGTTCGCGCCAGCTCATCGTCTTCGCGTAGTGCGAGCAGCCAACCGACAATGTATCTGCTGTACATGTCGAGAACAACGTAGAGGCTATACGCGATGCCCTTCTTAGGCCCCTTGAGCTTTGTGATATCCCATGTCCACACCTTACGCGTTTGTCTTGCCACCAGTTCCGGTTTGCTGTAGGCAGGATGGCTCGTGATATCGCGGCGTTCTTTCAACAACCGCCCTATGTGAAGAAGGCGGTACATGGTGCGTGCGCTGCAGACGTAGATGTTCCGGTCCATCTGACTTGTGACAATGGCAGCTGGAGACTTGTCTACGTATTCCTCGCTTGTTGCCAGGGTGATGACCTGGGCCCGCTCTTCATCGCTCAGAGCACGTTTCGGTCGAGGCCTGGGCTTTGCTTCCGACGGTGTGCGTGGGCGCATACGAGCGTAGTACGTAGAGCGTGCGAGGCCAAGACTGACGCACGCACATAGCACGCCAACATGCTCGCTCAACTGTGCTGCATGCGCCATCACGACGTCTCCTCTGACTGATCCATCGACCGCAGCAGCAATGCCACTTTTTTTTGGACATCGATGATGATCTCTGCCTGCTCAAGTTTGCGCCGCAGACGTGCGATCTCTCGCTCTCGTTGTGCTAGTTCATTACGCATATCAATTCCTAACTTTGCCTTCGGACCACGCTTCACGTTCTCACCACGCTCACGCTGCTTCTTCCACGCAGATACCTGCTTGCTATAAAGACCTTCTCGACGTAAGATCATTCCTTTCTCACCATGCGGAGCTACTTCCAGCTCCTGCAGAATCGCATCAATGTACCCTTCCGTGAACTGTCGACGCAGTGGTCTAACAATCACTTCTGTGCTCCTTGACGAAGTGCCTTTCACTTGACCGTTGGCTACCGTTTCTGTCTTCATGATTCAACTCCTCTACGCCCTCAAATTGTACCTTAAACTACACTACGATTTATGTCCATGATATCGTTGGCAGAGAGGGCACGACTTGCGTGAATCAAACCCAAGTGTTATATTGCTCATTCTTGACAAAAACGCATCTGAATTTGGAGTGAATGAAATGGCACGTCGTTGTGATTTGACCGGCACTACCGTCCAGTACGGAAACAATGTTTCTCACGCTAACAACAAGACCCGCCGCCGCTGGTTGCCGAACCTGCAGAAGAAGCGCGTATGGGTTGCCGAAGAAGGCAAGTTCGTAACGGTGAAGATCACAGCAAGCGCTCTGAAGACGCTTGATAAGATCGGATACACCGCCATGAAGAAGCGCTTCGATTCCAAGTGATTCTTTAAGCATCTTCAAAAAGGTCGCCCCAGGGCGGCCTTTTTTCGTTTCCACCACATAATTTCTTGCGGTGTTACGAGTCTTTACGAGATCATGAACGCCTTGCCCCTTACCACCCTCGCCATTCGTCTTTGCTTTTGCATGGTCACGTGCTGTTGCACATCTGTGCGGGGAGTAGCACAGGAAACATCGGATAGCGTGCTCATGCACCGCAAGGCAACAGAGTACTTCATCAACGGCACCACGTTGCAGATTCAGGGGAACCGGCACGCAGAGGCCATTCTCGAATTTCAACAAGCGCTCAGGTTTGATTCCAGCGCCGCAACACTTCGCGCCATGGCGCAGAGCTATGCAGCCATCCGTAAATTCGATCTCGCATTAGAAGTCGCACAAGCAGCCGTCCGTGTAGACTCGGTTCATAGTGAATCGTGGGAGTTGATCGCAGACATCTACGTATCGCAAGGTCGGTACGAAGAGGCCTTGCTCGCCTACGAGCGCTTGCAAAATCTGCACCCCACCAAACAACAACTCTATACGCTCGGGCGGATGTATGAACCACGCGATGCCGAGAAAGCCATAGCCGTATTCGAACAATTCATTACGATGCAGCCTGATGAAGGCGTCTATCGCAGACTGGCAGATTTGTATGGGCGTACGCGCCAACCTGAACAACGTACGTGGACC
>JBBRES010000160.1:0-5393 GCA_038202665.1 Kapaibacterium sp. (SeqCode)
ACGATGCGATTGTGGTGATGGAGAACATTTTCTCGAAAATCGAAGAAGGGATGTCGCCGCGCGAAGCAGGAGAGAAGGGAAGCACCGAAATCTACTTTGCCATCATCAGTACAACAATCACGTTGTCGGTGGTGTTCATCCCCATCATCTTTATGCCCGGCCTAACGGGTAGACTCTTCCGCGAGTTCGGACTTGTGGTGGCGATGAGCGTGCTCATTAGCGCTTTTGTATCGCTAACGCTTACTCCAATGATGAGCACGCGTCTCCTCCGTCACGCCGAAACACAGAGCTGGCTCACGCGAGTCACAGAGCCATTCTTCGTGTGGATGAACCGCGTGTATGAGCGCGGAGTGACGAGAGCCACAAACAAACCAACTATGGCATTGCTTGCATTTGTTGTGAGTGGATTAGTGATTGTTCTCATTGGAAGGCTTCTGAAGCAAGAGCTTGCGCCGTTGGAAGACCGCAGTGCTATGTCGGTAAACGTAACTGCACCAGAAGGGTACACGTTCAATCGGATGAGCGACTTTCTTGACTCGCTCAACGTGGCCGTTGCACGGCTTGCACCGGAAACGAGAACCTTGATCACGGTTACATCTCCAACGTTCTTCTCTGGAGCGAACAATACAGGGGCGGGTCGGTTGCTGCTCGTCGATCCCGAAGAACGCAAGCGTTCGCAGATGGAGATTACGGCGATGCTGACGCAGAAACTGCGCGGACTCTCCGAAGCGCGCACCATTCTTGCACAAGAGCAAACAATCTCCACTGGCGCTCGTGCAGCCTTGCCCGTGCAGTATGTGGTGCAGGCCAACGATTTGCAAGACCTTCGTTCGGTGTTGCCAAAGTTCATGGACCTAGCGCAAAAGAGTGCCGTGTTTAACATCGTAGATGTGAATCTGAAGTTCACGAAACCAGAGTTGGATATCTCGATCGATCGTGCTCGTGCGCGCGAAGTGGGTGTTTCTGTGATGGACATTGGAGACGTGCTGCAGGCGGGCTTTGCGGGTCAGCGTTATGGATACTTTATCCGCGACGGAAAACAGTATCAAGTGATTGGCGAGATCGAGCGCACCGGACGTAGCACGCCGGACGATCTGCGTATGATTATGGTGAAAACCAACAACGGTAGCATGTTGCCGATTGCAGATCTTGTCTCTCTGCGTGAACTTGCCGCCCCGCCCGCCCTCTATCGCTACAACCGGTATGTGAGCGCTACAATCAGTGCTGGACTTGCTCCCGGCAAGACCATTGCCGATGGCATTGCCGTCATGGACGGGATCAAACAGCAAGTGCTGGACGAGCGTTTCGCAACGGCACTCACAGGTCCGTCGCGCGACTATGCCGATAGCTCCTCCTCTTTGCTCTATGCCTTTGCCCTGGCTCTTGTCTTTGTGTATCTCATTCTTGCTGCGCAGTTCGAGAGTTTTGTAGACCCGCTTACGATTATGCTTACCGTGCCGTTGGCGCTCGCTGGTGGAGTGCTCTCGTTATGGCTCACGAATCAAACGTTGAATATCTTTTCGGAGATCGGCGCCATTGTGCTCATTGGATTGGTGACGAAAAACGGCATCCTCATCGTTGAGTTTGCAAATCAACGTCGTGAGTCTGGCGTGGCGTGGCATACGGCCGTTGTCGAAGCAGCGACGGCGCGCTTCCGACCAATTCTCATGACGTCGCTCGCTACGATCCTTGGTGCCTTGCCCATCGCACTATCACTTGGCGCATCATCAGAGAGTCGCATCGGTATGGGTGTGGTTGTTGTGGGCGGTATGATCCTCGCCACAGCACTCACGCTCTTTGTGATTCCCAGTGTCTACGTCTTGCTATCGCGTCTCAAGCGCGAGGGCTCTGGCATCCATGTGCCAACGAGCGTGGCCGTCATTACCGTACTCTTGCTTGGCAGCATGCAGGTGAGTGCTCAGTCCGCCCTCACACTTGACGATGCCATAAGCGTTGCACTGAAGAACAACTACAACATTCAAATCGCCACGAAGGATTCCGCCATCGCTCGTGCAAATGCATCGCAGGGCACGTCGGGTTTTCTCCCAACGCTCGGCATTTCGGCAACGGGTACGCGGGGTGCGAACGACATTTTTCAGAAGACCCTTAGTGGAAGTATCACGGATAGGGCCGGTGCGGGCTTTACGAACATCATTGCAAATGCTACGCTCACGTGGACACTCTTCGACGGAATGAAAATGTTTGCGACGAACGACAAGCTCAAGGAATTCGAGCGCTCCGGTATGGAAGTGGCAAGGAGCAGGGTGGCAGGGTCGATCGCAGATGTGACGACGGCCTACTATGCAGTTGTTGCGAATTCGCTCGTGTTGGCAACAAATCGACGCGGACAAGAACTCGTTGACCAACGCTACACCATCGAGAAGAACCGACACGATGTTGGCACTAGCTCTGGCATAGAGTTGGCGCAAGCCGAAGTAGATCGTAACAGTGTGCGGCTGCAAGTGGTGCGCAGCGAAGTGGATGTTGCGAATGCAAAGAACACGTTGAATCGCTTTTTAGCGCGGTCGGTAGAGCAGACCTATGACGTAGACACGGTAATGAACCTTCCCACCATTCCACCCTTGGATTCCTTACAGCGAGATGTTGCGACGATGAATCCGGATCTCATAGCGGCGCAACGTAATCTTGCGGCTGCATCGTTTCATGTGAAAGAAGTGGATGCTGCGTTCTATCCGAGAATCTCGGCGCTTGGCGGATATCAATACGTGAACAACCAAGCCGATGCGGGATTCATTCTCACAAACCGGACGAATGGGTGGACGGCAGGACTGCAACTGTCGATGAATCTCTTTAATGGTTGGTTCGATGCCGCTGAATCGGAAAAGGCGCGACTCGATCAAGAACGTCAGCAACTGCAGGTGCGCGATGTAACACTCGACCTGCAGACGAGACTGGTACAGGCGTACAGGCGATACGAACAAGGACGTGCCATGCTTACGATTGAGCGCGAGTCGTATGCGGCTGCGCAACGTAATGCAACAATTGCCGTTGAAAAGCTGCGACTCGGATCGATTACGTCGCTCGAAGTGCGACAAACACAACAGTCACTCTTAGAGATCGGTTCGCAGTTAGCGCGACTGCAATACGAGATCGCTGTTGCGGCAACGGAGATACTGCGATTGAGTGGTCGGATCGTTCGATAGAAACGTTATCGTGCAAAGAGTTCGTCGATGGTAACCGTGTGAACGCGTCCATACTTTTCAAGAGAGCGCACATCGATCGACTTCGATGAGCCCATCACCACCAAAACGTAGGGTCGGTTCGACATTCCTTTTGCATACACATCTGCCACATCTTCAAACGTAAGATCCGGCAAATGTTTCCATGTGTACTCTGCTTGATCTGTGCTCAGGCCAAACTTGCGACTGTTCACGTAGGAATCGATGATGCCCATACGTGTGCGACGTTCTGTGGCGAGTCGTGCGCGAATTGCGTTCTTCGCGCCTTGCAATGCGGGGTCGATGCGAGGCAGGTCCGTGAGAAGCTCTTTCATCGAGGTGATAGCATCGTGCAGCTTGTCTGCCTGCGTACCCACGGTGGCCATCACGGTGTACGGTTCGGAGAGTCTGTACGGGTTCACGAGTCCGCCCGACGTAGAATACGCCAAGGCCTTTTGCTCGCGAATCGTTTGAAAAACAATACTGCCCATGCCGCCATCGAAGTACTCGTCAAGCAATCGCAAGCGTGGACTCAGCGTACTGTCGTACTGTGGAAACGATCTCGCCATGAACGCCACGTCGGCCGTTACTTGATCATGATCCAGGAAGATTACTTCTGCTACATCCATAGGTCGCACAGTGTACACGACAGCCGGAGCTACACTTCGAAACGTTGCAGGACCACCATGCACGGTGGCAATAGTGGCCGCTGCTGTCGCGGCATCGTCAGGTCCCCAGTAATGCACTTCATGCGGGAAGGAAAGCAAACTATGAATGGTTGTTGCCAGTTGCCTGTGTGTAAGGCCTTTGATTTCTGATGTAGTGAGATCTGTATTCACCGCATTGTGCGCGCCATATCGAGCATACGCCAAAAGGCCAACGTAGTAGATGGTCGACTTGTCTTTGCGCGCATCCGCACGTTCTTGCAGTAGGCGTTGTTTGAACGACGTGAGTGATGCCTCATTCCCAACACACGTAGCAAGTATGTTCTCCATGAGTTGCACGCTCTGTTTGAAGTTGCTACGAATACCATTCAGGGTAATAGTGCACCGGTCCTGCGATGCATTCACTCCAAAGTCCATCCCAAGCGCATACATGCGTTGCTGCAGTGCTTGGTTGGAAAGAGTGGCCGTACCCATCAGGTTTACATAGTCCAAGGCAACTTTCAAAAACCGATCGTTCGCCGTCCCCATAGGCAAGCTGTAACGCAGTTGGAACAAGTCGTTCATCGTGTTGCGCACGGCCAGCAACGGTATGTTCTTCCGCACGCTTGCACGCTGTATGTCTGTGGCATAGTCAAGGAAGCGTGGTTGGATGGTCTGCGCAGGTGCAGTGGTGATCGCGTTTCCGAAGGCAGACGCCGTGTCTCTATTCAGTGGCACGGGCGTAATCGCTGGCTTCTCTACGTTGCCGATGTCTGTACGATCGCCTTCACGTTTGTTCACCACCACATAGTTCGAGCGGAAGTACTCCTTGGCGATTCGCATCACATCTGCTTTTGTTATGGCGGCAAGGGCATCGGCATCGTGTGTAACAGACTCGAGTGGCATGCCGTGTTCAAAGGCCTGGAGGATGCGATAGGCGCGACCTTCATTTCCCATTTCACTTTGCATTTGCTTCATGCGCACGTCTTGCACGATAGAGCGCATGAGCTTGTCGTCGAAGGCGCCTCGTTTCAACAACTCGATCTGTTCGAGTAAGTGCCGTGCAACATCCTCAAGCGATTCGCCCGGCATCGGTGATCCACCAAACTGCTCGATCGAGAAATCGGTCATGATGCGAATCGTAGAATACGGTTCGCGCACTTTTTGTGTTTGACCTAGATTCAAATCAATCAATCCAGCCGATGAATTCGCCAAGATCATGTCGCACATGCGAAGCGCAGGTATGTCTTTATGCGCCGCGCCTGGTAGTCGGAAGGCCACGGTCACAAACTCCGGATCCGGTCCCACCACATTCTTCACAATGGGGGCAGAAATCGGCGGCTGCTCGCGCACGCCAAAGTAGGGAACGGGTGCAGATGGATGTTTACCAAACGCTGCATCCACCCACGCTATCGCACTGTCGGGATTGAGATCGCCGACAAGGATCACGGCCATGTTTGCCGGTACATAGTGTCGTGTGAAGTACTCTTGAATGCGTCGCATCGACGGATTCTTTAAGTGTTCCACGGTGCCTAATGTACTCTGTGTGCCATAGGTATGATCTGGAAAG
>JBBRES010000161.1:0-5358 GCA_038202665.1 Kapaibacterium sp. (SeqCode)
CGTGGGATAGTAATCGGACCGGTATACCTTAGTGAATTCATCTTGCACCTCAACGGCGAGTTGCGCAGCCTTTAGCTCATAGTTGTTCTTGAAAGCAAGCGCTAGGGCATCCGACTCGTTCGGGATCGCTTGCATTGCTTCCAGAAAATTTCCCGACACACCGATGGAATCCAACGCATCCGCACCGATCTGTGTTTGCAGCGCATTCAAGGCGTTGTTGTACTGCGCATGCGATTCGGTCACCGATGGCTTGATGTTATCTACCATCACTTGCGCTCGGATATAGTCATACTCGGCAACGAGACCTTGGTCAAACAATACCTTGATGTTCTTCAGGTTACTCTCTCCGTTACCCAAGGTGCTCACCGAGATCGTGTCGTAGGCTTGTGCCAACATTGCTCGATAAAAGCTTTTCTTGGTATCGGCAATCGTTGTTGCGACAACACTGTTGTATCGTTGTTGGGCAGCTTGATAGTAGAGATGCGAGGCACCGATTCCAGTGAAGACTGCCGAGTTGAACAGAATCTGCGTGAGACCGAGTCCAGCCGAATATTGATTGTTAAGACCGATGCGAAACGGCACAACACCAGCAGCAGGGTCCGACGGGTTTGGGAAGAAGATCACTGGTAACTGAATGTTGCGGACGTATTGTGCCGACAAGTTGAGCGTTGGCAAGGCGTTGCCCAATGCCTCGCTCACTTGCGCGTCGGCTTTGTCGATACCGTACCGCGCTATCTGAACATTCTTGTTCTTCTGCAGAGCAATGTCGATCGCTTCGTCTAAGGTGAGAATTCGTGGTGCAGCCTGCATCACGGTCATGCTCATCACCAAGAGTAACAGCGACAACGCATAGGAGCGTATAGCCATGGAATCGGTCCTTGAAGTTGTATATAGATTCATGTGTTCGTTTGTGTTGCTGACTATCGGTCACAAATATGACTAATGGTCATTTAATATGCAAATGGTCACCCAGGACGGGCCTGTGTACGTAGTATTGTCGGGGAAGTTTCAACCAATGCACGTTCATCTGCCTGGCTATATCTGAAGACGTCTATGAAGTCGAGGCGGGGTCTTCTTACTATGCCGTACGGGCGGCGAACAGCTCTACGGGCACATCCGTGAGCATTGGGACGACAACGTCGGCAGACGCACCTGGGAACGATCCCACAAGGATTGTGCGTACTCCAGCGGCCTTGCCAGCCTGGTGGTCGGTAATACTATCGCCTAAGAACCATGATGCCGGAAGGTCGATCGAGAGGTCCGCCTGCGCTTCGAGGAGCATGCCGGGCTGGGGTTTACGGCGCTCGCTGCCTGACGCCGAGAGGTCCGTACATGCATAAATGGCGTCGAGTCCATACCCCAATTTCTCTGCAAGCATCACCTGCATGTGGCCGTGTACGACGTCCAGATCTCCTTGCCCCATGAGACCCTTCCCTACCCCTTGTTGATTCGTGATCAGCACGAGCAAGAAGCCCGCATCATGCGCAGCACGAAGAATGGGAAGCACATCGGCATGCAACACAAACTCATTGGGTGTGCGCACATAGCCATCGACGATACGCTCGTTGATAATGCCGTCGCGGTCAAGAAAGAGTGCTCTCGTCATGACATAGAGGGAAACGAGGTGGCTGGCTGTGAGGTGTTCGTAGACGACGTTGCAACAGGCGGCAACACGGATGAGATGACGGAGTCTATTTGATCGAACACATGCGGCCACGAATGCGTGTCCACCATGAGTTGTCGTGCATTGCGAGCAAGCGTTGCACGCAGGTCTACGTTATGCAGCACAGTTATCACATGTTGTGCAAGCTCTTCGGGAGTAGTGCCTATCATGGCATGAACACCATGCTCGGCATCGATTCCTTGAAGTCCGCTTGGTGTTGTCACCACCGGACATCCCGTGGCCATAGCCTCGAGCACTTTGTTCTGAATGCCCGAACCACCATGATGCGGGTGCACAAACACGGCAGCGCGGTGGAAGTATGGTACGAGATCCGGAACGTCTGCGTCGATGCGTACGCTACTGGATGCGAGAGCGCGAAGTGCCTTGCGTGGACCCGCCCCGGCAATCGTAAGCGTCGTGTCCGGCACAGTCGCACGCACGATTGGAAGAATATTGCGAATAATAGTCGATGCCATGAGGTGATTGGCCAGCACGTCGAGCTTGCCTGCGAACAGAAGTCCACGACGTTCAGAATGACCCTCGTGATACGAGAACCGATCCATGTCTACGCCGTTCGTGACCAATGCATACGTCGCACGCGGATTCAAGTTGGTTGAAGCCGCAATATCCTCAGGACTTACAAACGTGGTCACATTGAACTCTTCGATCACGACTGGTTCGTAGCGTAAGAGCTTGCGTGTTTCCCACCACCGAACGAGTTTCTGAATGGGCGACCGAGCTGCTTGGGAAGAACGGGTTTGATACTCGACGCGACAGTCTTCGGCGATCAAGATCTTGGGTAGCAGTGGGTATGGTCGCAGATACTCCGCAGTGCGCATAAAGAATGAAACACCAAGGTCTATTCGCCGATGTGCCATGAGCTCGTCTACGATTGCTCTGAAGTCTGGTCGCGTATAGAACGTGATCTCAAGCGGCAGATCCGTCGTAAATGTTCGAAGAGAGGCGAGCGCGGCGGGCAATGGTGCAAGTGGAACGGCGTGTACTTCAACACCCAGTGATTCGATAGCCGTACGCTGCTCGGGTGTTGGATGAGCTCCGTGATTGAACGTCACGAGAAGAACGTTGTGATCCTTTGCCAAATGTCGAAGCAAATGATAGGCCTTGACGCGGTCCCCACCAATGAGTGGCCAAGGGTAGCGAGGAGAAAGGAAGAGGATCGTCCGACCGTGCTTCATGCGATGGGTATTAGTAGGCTCCCCTGCCTGAAAGCACAACGCCAATCGTGCGAAGGATGATGTAGAAATCCAGGAAGAGAGACCAATTGCGCATGTAATACAAGTCGATATGAATGCGCGATTCAAACTCAGCTTCATTGCGTACCGTTACCTGCCACAGTCCGCTCAGGCCGGGCTTCGTGCTCCAATACATCGACATATATAGCTCTCTAGCATTCTCACTTACGTCGGCAACTTCTGACGGGAGAACCGGGCGCGATCCAACGAGCGACATATCTCCACGGATGATGTTCCAAATCTGCGGAAGCTCATCAAGCGAATACGTTCGAAGCCACTGACCTATTCGCGTCACCCGAGGATCGTTCTTGAGTTTGTGATACCGATCCCACTCTTCGCGATACTCAGGATGATCTTGAAGAATGTCTTCGAGACTTCCCTCTGCGTCGCTCACCATCGTACGGAACTTGAGAAGGTTAAAGAGTTCACCTCGATAGCCAATGCGCTTCTGTCGGTACATAACAGGACCCGTAGACGAAAGCTTGATCAGAATACCGATCAACGCCATAAACGGAGCCGTCAAGACCAACAGAGGAATGGTGAACACCAGATCAAAAAGTCGCTTCTTCCACACGAGGGCTGGTTGCCGGAGTCGTTGTTCAAGTTCTGCACTCATCACGGGGTCGTTGGCAACATTCGAAATCCACACCACCGACGGATGCACGTGATCTCCCACGAACGTGATGTGCGAGAAGTTCCGACAGGGACCTTCGATAAGCCGCGATAGTTGTTCTGACGTTACATGCGGCAAGGCCACGATGCCGTGGGTGAGACCGTATCGACGTGACAACGGACCTATCGCTCGTTCTCCGCCAATCACCGGTACACCTTGGTAATAGCCGTACTCGGCAGACGACTCGTTCGGCTCGATGATCACCATCGGTCGAAGTCCAATATGCAGGTTGTTACGCAGCGAGTCTACAATGCGCTTCGCAAGGGAGTTTTCTCCAACGATCAATACCGGAATGCCGTACCAGGGCTTTCGAGAAAGCCACCGTCGTACAAGCATGCGAGATCCGGCAAGTACCGGCAAGCCCAAGAGCCATGCCATGAACAAAATCGACCGTGAGTATGGCAAGACGCCGCGCGTAAAGAACGACACCATAATAACGGCTGCGAACACACCCGTGAGCGAATAGAACGTCGTTCGGAGTTCCGCAATGGCGCACATGCCATAACCAGGATAAATGCCTCTCCATGCAGATACAATGGCATTCATCACCATAACGGCAATGATAACGGGTATGTAGGAGGCAAGTGGAATGGTATCGGGACTAGAGAGCGCACGTACCCCTATCACGCTAAAGATCGCGACGCTCATGGCAAGTGCGTCCGTGAGCATCAGGATCGTTGTGGCGCGCATGCGACTCTTGCGGATGGAGTCGTGACTCACGCGGTCTGTAACCGAACCGGTTAACACCGTCGAGAGATCATGCAATGTTGGCGGCATCATCAAGGATTGTTCCCCTATTCCAACCCCCAAGATAGCGGATTTTACCGTTTTTTAACCTTCGGTTAGGAGATACTTCGGACACATCTCCTCAGAAACAGGTTCTAGGAACCTGCTGGGCTTGCCTAAAACGTCGGAATGCTCCCATTCGAACATCACAGCAGGATACGTCAGAAACAGTCGTTCCTTGGCCCGAGTGCCAGCCACATAGAGGAGTCGACGTTCTTCTTCGAGCGTGGCCTCGGATTCGGCAGAGCGTGCAGAAGGGATCCGACCCTCGTTCACCCATATAACGAAGACCGAATTCCACTCCAAGCCCTTTGCCGAGTGGATGGTTGAAAGAGTGACGAATTCATCCTCTTTGTCGTCCGGAGATATGCTGTCGAGCGCTTCCTGAGGAGGATCAAGCGCTACATCCTCCAAGAACGACTCTGTCGTCTTGTATCGACCGCAGATCGAGAGTGTGGTTTCGATATCCTTCCACCGCTTTGCATGGTCATCATACGACCGCTCAAGAAGCGGCTTGTACCATGACGCTAACACGGCTGCCCTCTCCCCGCAAGCCGTCACTTCCATCGCTCGCTTGAGCGCGCTCAAAAGTTCATGAACGGACGTTCGCGCCTTTCCAGTAAGGGCAAGTGATGAGGTGTTGAAGGGATCGAGGGTGGCAAGGAGTTGATCCATTACAGACCCTGCCACCTTTTGCCCTACTCCTTGCAACAGCAACAATGCCCGAAACCAAGAGATGCCATCGCGCGGGTTGACGGTGATGCGCAGGAGCGCCAGAAGATCTTTCACATGCGCTGCTTCGGTGAACTTCATACCTCCGACTTTTCGAAACGGAATATTGGCTTTGCCCAGTTCTATTTCGAGATCGAAGGAGAGAAATCCGGAGCGGAACAACACACTGATCTCGCGTAGTGGCAATCCTTGTTCGTGCAACTCCAAAATCTGTTGCACAACGAACGAACTCTGCTGTCGCTCGTTTTGAC